>JALTZH010000045.1 GCA_027051265.1 archaeon
AACAATTCCAAATTTCACGTCTATTATGCAGTTCCAGGAGATAAAGTAGAAGTTCAAGTTTTGTATAAAAAAAGAGGAGAGTATTATGCAAAAGTTAAAAAAGTTCTGAGAAAATCTCCGTACAGAATGGATCCTATTTGCGAATACTTTTCAAGGTGCGGAGGATGCAGATTTCAAAACCTAAAATATGAGAAACAGTTAGAATTTAAACAAACAGTTGTTGAAAAGTTATTCGGTAAATGCAATAAGATAATTCCAAGTGTAGATGAGTTCTTTTACAGGAATAAAATGGATTTTATTGTTGGTTCTGGATATAAAATAGGATTAAGAGAGGTTGAAAGATTCGATCGAATAGTCGATATAAGAAAATGTTATCTACAATCGGATTATAGTAACAACGTAATTAATACTGTAAGAGAATATCTTAGAAGAAATAATATAGAACCTTATGATATCATTCGGAAAAGAGGATCTGTTCGATATATAATAATAAGAGAAGGTAAAAATACCGGAGAAAAAATGGTAAACATCGTAACAACAAGTAACTTGGATAAAACAAAACTGGAAGGTTTAAAAGAAATTTTGAAATATGATAGTTTCATATGGAGTATTAACGATAGTATTTCAGATGTATCAACAGCTGAGAAATATTATGTTGTTGATGGATCCCCTTACATAAAGGAAAAGCTATTACATCGTGAATTTATCGTATCTCCTTATTCATTTTTTCAAACAAATACAAAAACAGCTGAAACTATGTATAAGAAAATCATAGAGATGTTAGATTTAAAAGGAAAAGAAAGAGTTTTAGATTTATATTGTGGTTCAGGTATAATAGGTATATTTCTTGCAGAATATGCGGAAGAAGTTACTGGAGTTGATATATCACAGGAATCTATAAATATTGCTAAGCAACATGCTAAAGATTTAAGGAATATTAAATTTATAAACTGTAAGGCTGAAGATATAAAAAAAGGAGAATTCGATGTAATAGTAGTTGATCCACCTAGAGCGGGATTAACTAAAAGAGTTATAGAAAATATTTTAAAATTGAATCCTAATTATATTTTATACGTTTCATGTAATCCAAGAACACAAAAAAGAGACATCTTACTTTTATCTAAAAGATATACTCCCGTTGAAATACAACCGATTGACATGTTTCCTCAAACGTATCATATTGAAAATATTGTATTGTTAAAGAAGATATGAAACTTATAAAGGAATTTGTATAAGATCTCCATTAATCTCAACTACTTAATTTACAAAAGTTTTTTCACATGATTTAACAATTTGATCATCATTTCTTCTTCTATTTTTAAAACATCTATTTTTTTAAGTTCAAGAACAAAGCCTTTTGCATTGAATCGGCTTATGTTAGGGCATAATGTAATTAAGGATGATCTATCATCAAGTTTAAATTTAAATCTTTTTATAAGATCTTCCGGTTTATTATATTTTATACCTATACATATTCCTATCCTATCTTTATGAAGGCATAAATCTATTTCTTCTTTAAATATTTTAGCATAATAGATCAGCTTTTTTAACCTCTCTTTTGCAATTTGTATCTCATCGTTCAAATACCTATAATATATATTAGGAACTTTAAATGCATATAAGAATCTTTTATAATTTTTGATATCAAGATTTGTAGCAATAAATCCACCAAAACCTATATTTAAAAGTTTAGGTTTTCCAGTAGAACATATAAGTATATCTGAATATTTACAGGTTGAAATGTCTTTTAAAAATATGCTTCCGGATATATCGTTTATTAGAGCAACGTTGTTCCTTTTGCATACTTTGTATAAATCTTTAACGTTTTGATGTGCTATGTATCCCGATAAGCTTTGAATTATAAGTGCTTGAGGACTATATTTCTCTATATAATCCTCTAGAAGATCATCTTGTAGAATACCATAGTTGCTTTTTATTGTGATCAAATTAACATCGTAATATTTTGCTATATCGTAATATCCCTTCCATATTCCTTGATCTTGAATGAGAATATTTTTATACATTTTATATATTAGGTGAATACCTGCAGATGCTGAGGATAGGAAGAATATTTTCTTGGCGTTAAGTTCTTCTTTTAACTTATTTTCAATACTACTTTTATACTCCAAACCTTCCTCTTTGTCTTTTACGGATGGTAGTATCTCTTTCAAACTCTCCATCCTGTGCTTATATGAATATCTTTAAATTTTATTTCGGGAGATATTATGAAACCATATTGTTCCTCGTTTTTACCTATAGCTTCAATGTTATTTAACATCTCAAATATGTTACCATATACTAGAACCTTTTTAACCGGTTTATCATTATAAAATGCATTTCTAACTTCAACACATATATCACCTGTTACTGGATTTGCTGTATGTGTTCCAATAAAACCGTAGACGATAAGCGAGTCTTCATAATCTATATTCTTATCCTTAAATTCAATTATTAGATTGGTTGGACTTATTCCAGGTAAAGATGCATAGGACTCTCTGAAACCATTTCCAGTGCTTTCAATTCCTTCCTTTTTTGCTGTATAATTATTATATAGGAACGATTTAATAATACCGTTTTTAACTAGGTATTTTTCTTTTGTTGCAATACCTTCATCATCAAATCCTGTTGAATATAAGCCATTGTTTAAATGTGGTTTTTCAACTATTGATAGATCTGGATGAAATATCCTTTTGTTTAATTTTCCTTTAAGTAGACTTCTACCTCTTTGTATATTATCAGCATAGAACGAATGGAGTAACGTTTCTTCGATTAATTCATGAACAGCATAAGGTTTTAGGACGAGATTAACCTTTCTCTTATCCAAATGTACAGGATCTCTAGATTTTAAAGCTAATTCACAGGCATGATAGGATAACTTTACAAAATCTATATCCATATACGTAGATTCTTTTATAGCAAACCCCGTACTGTTATTAAAAACGGCATCGATATAACAATATGCATATGTTGTTTTTCTCGAAAGATCTATACCTTTAGAGTTTATCAGTTTAATATTCTTGATGCATATCATTATTTTTGAATAACTTATATCAACGTTTAACTCTTTTGAGACGGATATTATATCTTCCGAAAATCTTCTCAGATCTAAAAAATCAATATATTTTAATCTGGGATCATATGTTTGTATTTTTTTATAGTTTTTCTTATCCGGTAAATTGAAAAATTCTACTCTCTCAGAATATTTTGAGATCTTTATTACGTTTTCTAACGTTTTATAATCAAGTTTATTTGTTGAAATAAATCCAATACGTTTATCTTTAACAACTCTAATCCCATATCCTGTGAAACTTTTTTCAACAAACTTTCTTATCTTATTTTTCTCAATTATGATATATTTTGTTAATCCATGAGAACAATAGATTTCAGCTTCATCAGAGCTTTTTTCAAGAAAGTTTAAGGCTTTATATATATCCATATTAATTATGCAGATGATTAATATAAGAGATTTTTACGAGATAGTTAGAGAAAGAAAAATTTATGTTGAAAATGTATTAAAAACAGTTGAAAAAATTATTAAGGATGTAAAAGATAAGGGAGATAAGGCAGTAATATATTATACGGAATTGTTTGATAAGATAAAACTTAAAAACGTTAAAGTTGACGAAGATCATATAGAAGAAGCTGTTAAGAAATTTCCAGATGAAATTATAGAGAATTTAAAGGTTGCATATGAGAATATTCTTGATTTTCATTCGAAACAAACTTTTAGCAGTTATGAGATTATCAAACATAATTCTATTCTCGGACTAAAGGTTAAACCAATAAGAAGAGTCGGATTTTATATACCAGGAGGTAAGAAACCATATCCTTCTACTCTTTTAATGCTTACGGCACCTGCTAGAATAGCTGGTGTTAAAGAAATAGCTGTAACATCACCTCCAAAAAATGGTAAAGTTCCAGATGAAATATTGCTTGCATGCTATATAGCTGGAATAAAAGAAATATATTCAATTGGTGGTGCTCAAGCAATCGCTGCATTAGCATATGGAACTGAAAGTGTTAAAAGGGTTTATAAAATTTTTGGCCCTGGAAATATATACGTTACAGCCGCTAAAATATTGGTAAGTAAAGATACACCAATAGATTTAATTGCTGGTCCTAGTGAAATAGTAATAATAGCAGATGAATCGGCAAATCCTGAGTATGTTGCTCTTGATTTATTAGCTCAAGCGGAGCATGATTTCGATGCATTTGTATGTTTAATAACGAACAGTAAGAATTTAGCTAAGGATGTTCTCAAATATATTGAACGATATAAAAAACTAAGCCATGTTGCTACTGAATCTATTAAAAAAGGATATATAGTGTTTTATAAAGATTTGAAAGAAGCTATAAGTTTGATTAACGAGATAGGTCCTGAACATTTAGAGATTATACATGAAAAAAGCGATTACATACTGCATAACGTTGAAAACGCTGGTAACATTTTCATAGGTGAATATTCTCCAGTTGCTCTCGGAGATTATATAACAGGTACAAATCATGTTTTACCAACTCTAGGCTTTTCGAAAAGTATGTCGTGTGTTAACGTCTTTAGTTTTATTAAATTCATTCAATATCAGAAAATATCTAAAGAATTCTTTGAAAAATATTCGAAGCATGCAATTGAACTTGCAAGGTTTGAAGGTATGATTTTACATGAAACTAGCATTAAAGTGAGAAAATAGATGTTATTTTTTAGAACAAAGAATATCAGATTTTTAATTTTAATTTACGATATTTAATTTTATGATAGATAGAATAATAGAAATTTACAGAAAAAATAAGAGCTTTCTGATTATATCCGATTCTGATGGTGATGGATTAACCGGTGCTGCAATAACAAGAATTATATTAAAAAAACTTAAGAAAGAAGTTTTAACATATCCAATAAAGCATGGAGAATTGTCTTACGAAAATTTACTACCATGTTTCAAAAAAGAGATCGACACATGTATTCTCATAGATACGCCGTTTGATGATATACTTCTTGTAGATGTAGCAAAAAAGAATAACGATAAATTTTTTATATACATAGATCATCACAAAAGAAACATTCCAGAAAACTTACCAAAAAATCTTTTATACTTTGATATAAGAGCTTTGGATTATAATCCAGTTGTGAGTTGTGCCTCCATATCCTATAAAATAGGAAAAAAGATATTTGGAGAATCGTTCAAAAAATATTCCATATTGGCAATAATTGGAAACTTTTTGGATTATATGCTTGATGATAACGATATAATTAAAGATTTCGAAGAAGAATATCCAGAGTTTATTCGAAATGGAAAACCAACGTATAAT
>JALTZH010000046.1 GCA_027051265.1 archaeon
AGTCATTTAAGTACCTTTCGGAGTCCTGCTGCGCACAAAGCTCAGCTCCATGGTTAGTGGTCACCCATAAAGGCTGCGAGGAGGGAATGAACAGAGAGGGTTAAAGACACAGTCGTGTGTTCGGGGTACTCCCGGGGGTGGTTAAATCCAAAATCGACACCTGAAGGTATTGAAAAATTTACAGACAAAAATAGCGCCGGGGAGGGGCGCACCCAAGCCAGCACAAAAGCCTGTAAGTATTTTAAATTTTAACATTTTTCAAGCATTTTGCTTGTGAGGATATTAACACTTGACAAGATCTCAGATTAAAATGTTGGTATAACAAGCGGATAAAACGACTTCGCTATGCTTCACCCAAATGCCTACGACACTTCGTTTATCCGCCAACGTTATGTCTAATTCCGTTGCCTCGCCGATCGCCGATCGAAAAATATTTATAAATATGTGCAAATATTTCTTTATGGAGGATGGGGTATGAAAAACGAAACCAAGAACATAACACTAAAAGTTAATGCTGAACTTTACCAAAAATTCAGAAAATATTGTAAAGAAAAAGGCCTGATTATTTCAAGACAGTTTGAGATTTTTATGGAGAAAGAACTTAGAAAAAGGGGAAGAATATGAATACAAATACTATAAGAAGTACCTATCATAAACTATTGTGGAAAGAATGGGAAAAATATAAAATACAAAAAACATTGAAGAAAGTTTTTCTTACTAAACAGGATTTTCAAGATCTCAAAATTTCTAAAGAAATAGTTGATCTTCTATTACGTGAGGGTTTACTATTACAAGCGACTGACGATAAATTTAGAACTCTCCTGATGGATATAGCTTTTAGAGCTTCTGATATACGAATAAAACACGGTGGCACTAAATATGTTCTTGAATCTGAACTCAAATTACTCCCTAGACCTGTACTACATCATTCCTATGTTTTATTTGATAGGGAAACGAAAGAACTTGAGAACCTAAAAAATTCGTTGTTAAGAGTCGTAAGCGACGAAAATATAATCGATTCATTTTTGAGTGCTTTGATGGATGCTGGAATAAAAGGCCTTTCAAGATATCAATACTGGTCAATTATAGAATTTCTCAATAAAAACCAAGATGCTGTTATCTCAGCACCAACAGCTTTTGGTAAAACGTACTGTTTCATCCTACCTGTTTTAATAGAGGCCATAAAGAACGTAAAAAATGATGGGAAAACCTTAGCAGTTATATTTTATCCAAGGAAATCTTTAGGTTCGGATCAGATGGGAAAATTAATTCGACTTATTTATCATATAAACAAGAAATGTAATACGAAAATAACAATAGGCATTGATGATGGAGAAACAAAAAGAAGAAAAGATTTAGTAGACGGTGAACAATATAGAGGAATAAAATGTCCTCTTCACCCAAATGAAACACTAATGATTAAGAATAAGAAAGTTTATTGTAAATCTTGCGGTGGTTATCTAGATTTTATTTGTTTATCTAGAGAGGACTTCGAAAAAAATCCGCCCACTATTATAATAACAAATATATGGGCTTACCAATACAGACTTTCCAATCCAAAATATTGGACGAATGGATATCTTAGCGAAGATATAAAATTTTTTATTTTTGATGAAGTCCATGCATACAGAAGTCTGGTAGCAGGAATAATAAGGTATCTCATAAAAATTATTAAACAATTAGTTTCGCCAAATGCCAGGTTAGTTCTTTCCTCTGCCACAATTCCAAAGTTAGAAGATTTTGTTTATGAAATCACAGGATCTAAAGTTAAAGACATGTTGAATTTAATTTATGATGAGAGATATCATGGGAAAGATTCGGAAAAATTGGAATTATATTTGCTATTAGGGATTAACCCATACACCTCATGGGAAACTTATACTCATGAATTAGCAATATTCTTATCTACTGTCAATAGATTAAGAAAAAATAAAAATCTTCAGAGCCTTATCTTTGTAGATAGTATTAAAAATATTAACAGATTATACGACCAATCACGAGAAGCTATAAAACTTGGAGACCCAAAGGATCATTTTAGTTCCTTTTTATCACCAGAGGATCCTTTTTGTTTTTGGATATACAATAAGGACTTCAAATTAGATCCAAAAGATATAGAAACTTCCACAAAAATAGAAAATCTCAGAAAAGAAATTTTAGAAAATCTTGGATATCATTATTCTCAACTTCCAGATAGGTTTGAAATAGAGGAGAGAATTAGAAATGGGACCATAGATGTAGTTTTTTCTACTTCTACATTGGAACTAGGTGTAGATTATGACAATGTATCTGTAATAGTAAATGCAGGAATTCCTCGTACCGCTGAAAGTATAGTTCAAAGAGTTGGTAGAGCTGGTAGAAAAGAAGAAACTACATTTAATACTTCACTATCGATTATAATCGTTAGAAATAACCCACTAGAATACTTTTACATTTATAAAGGTATAGAAAATTTAGTGGATCCTAGTCTAATGTCAAAAATTCCTGTATCTTATACGAATCAATTCGTAGTGTTTTACTCAGTTATGTTGTATATAATATCCTCATTTGCCAAAAAAGGAGAGATACTAAAAGGAGATACTAAAACACTTGAATATTTACTTGATTATTTCAACAAAAATGAAAACAATATCATCAGCAGCTTGGAAATTACAGTAGATATAACAAGACTTAAAAATGATATAGAAAAACTCATAAGAATTTTGAAGAATAAGAATATAGGCGATATTTGCAGAGAAATATACTCCTATATAAATTCACTTTGGATTTACAGAGAACTTGAAGGCTTAAAAAATGATTTAGGAGAGTTTATGAGATTATTAGAAGAAAAAATTGGAGATCTTCCTAAAAGAGAAAAACCGATTTTCGTAGAGAAATTCAGTAAACTCAAAGATGCTTTAATAAAATTAGAGAACAGCAGAAATTTAGGCGATATACGAGATATTCTCTATGACTTAATATCAATTTTAGATGAAACTAAAAATTTAATAAGAGGGAGCATCCATCCCATGTATTCATTCAGAAGCAATTTCTTTGAGATGTCAAGAAGATCCGAGAGTTATGTTTCAGAAATCGAAAAAATCGGTTCAGTCACAAGAACATTTAGAGATGATGAATATGGGTTGTACGCTAGAGCATGCGAAATTTATAGAAATATTTCTAACAATATAATACAACTTGTAGAAAATATAATTGGTTTTAGATTTATGGGGAATGAGTTTATAGATCAGCAGATAAACCTAAAACCTGAATTTGAATCTGGAAAAGGAAAAGAGGAATTTTTCACAACTGTAATGACACGAATGCCGCCATTTGAGTTGATAAATATACCTTTTGAATCCAAAGAAAATAGAGAAATAACAAAAAAAGTTGGTGCTAGACATTTTTGGTTCCCTAAACCTAAAAAATCGATAGTTTTTCTAGAATGGAATACGGAAACATCCACTCTTTATCGATCCTTAATGGATAATTTTTTGATTAGTGGACATACAACAAAGTTTCGAGACATTATTATTCCTGAAACTATCAACTTTATAGATTTATTGACATATTCTTCTCCACTTGTATTAAAGATTTGGACAAAAACTGGACCAATATATATCAAATATGGATCCAATATTGTCAGCAACGATAAAGTAAGAGGTCGTTATCTCCTATGCAAAAATGTGAAGGAACTATACTCTCTAAATCCTACTTCTAATAGATTTAAAATAATTCATTCTGCTACAAAAGAACATCTTGGCTTTTTAGACAAAAAGATTGTCGAACGAGGAAATCCCTGGGGAATTAATTTTAGATATGTTTCTATGTGCAAACTTGGGAAATGTTTTTCCACAGATCCATACGATTTTCAATGCCCCAAACAAATTCAGGAAGAATGTAAACAGTGTGATGGAAAAAAATTATGGAATAGGTATCGCAAAATATTTCCAAAATTTTATGCAAGATTAGGTGTTAAAAATCTTCCAGAGGAAAGAACACCTTTAATTACTTCCCTAGAAACACGAACATACGAAGAAATGGAAGAAGACATCGAATTCATCTATGATACTGTATATGTTTATTTACCTATTAGATTTGGAGATTACATACTAAGAGAGATTGAAATTGAGCCTTTGGGGTATACTGCTAAAACTTCTTACATTTTACTTAAATTTAACCCGCTATTTATAGAAATTTTAATTGATAGTTTGCTAAATTCAAACAAAGAATTACTCGAACTGTTGAAATTTAAATATTATATGTATACTCAATATAAATTAAAAGCTTCCTCCTTAGATGCATCATTAATGTGTTTAAAATACGACTCAGAAAAAATAAATACGGATTCTGAAGAATTTAAAGAGTTCGTAACTAGATCACTAATTCACACTATAGCACATTTATTTTATACATTCTTAGCAGTCGAAAAAGTGAATATAGACCCGGACAGGATGATCTATTTTATTGAGGATTACAATATATACATATTAGAAAATTCAAAAAATGATGGAATAGGTATTGTAGAAACTATCAGAAGCGAGATTGAAAGAAAAGGAAAAGAAAGAATATTACGTGAATTTTATAAATGGTGTATTGACTTTCTAAACACACACAATGAGCATGTAACTTACTCAGAACGAGAAATTAAAAAAGAGTCTAAAAATTTCGTTAAAACCTTAATATCAGATAACGAAATTGGTACCGACATAAAAAATATATTGGACGAACTAGATAAATTAAATAGAGAAATTTCTTCAAAAGTACCATTAAGATTTGTGGATTTAATTACTTATAGACATATAATTTCTCATCAGTTACAAATACCTGAAGAATTGTCCGAGTATTTACTTACTATTATTAATTCACAGAATGAACCTCATCTGTGTTTTGATGGATGTAATGAGTGTTTAATATTTTCAAGTGGTTGTTCGGAGCCATTTGCACAAATCTATTTGCTTTCAAAACTCTTGGTGTCAGATTTTTTGGAAAATATTCATCAAAAGAGTATTTCTATTCTTAAAAAAGGAACTGGAAAAATAATTGAAAATCTTATGGAAATTTCCCAAAAAATAATAATAAAAACTCCTTTTATTGATGAATTTGGGATAAAATTGCTGGAAAGAATGAAACAGTCTGGGAAAGAAATAACTCTCATTACCCGGGAATCCAATATCGATTATTTAAGACATCTAAAGAAAATTGGCATCAATATAATTATATCAAGAGAAAAATTCCATGCAAAAATCTATTATTTTAATATAAATGAAGAAGAAATTTGTATTCAAGGATCAGTAAATCTAACTAAGAACAGCTTT
>JALTZH010000047.1 GCA_027051265.1 archaeon
TTTTAGAAGCGTTTGCATTTCCTCATTTAGTATCTGGATGGATGAGAGGAAGCCATAACGGTCCGGTGATGCCTGTTTCTCTAAAATATGCGAAATGTACGAGATTTGATGGTCCACCAAGAGTTGCAGCTGTTGGTTTTCAGTTAAACAACGGTAAAATGATAGGATTTGCTGATCTATTCGATGATCCGGCATTTGACTATACAAGACAAATTGCAGGTTTTGTAACAGATTATATCAGAAAACATGGACCATTTGAGCCTCATAGATTACCAATGGAAGAAATGGAATATACAACATTCCCACAAATAAGAAAAAAACTTGAAGAAAAGTGGCAAGAGATAAAATAATTTTTTTATTTATTTAAATTAAAAAATATATTTTAGGATACAAAAATTTTAAATATTTAATTATTATTATTAATAAAAATTATGTTTGAATTAATAAAACTTTTAATAATAAATCAAACTGGTGAACAGGAACCATGGGATAAAATTGAATCGAAATTAGTTTTAGGTTCAATAATTGCTGGAATAATAGCATTAATCCTTTTGGCTGTAGTTATAAATGTAACGATACTTGCTAAATATTGAGGTGAGATTATGGCTGAAGAGAAAAAACCTGAGGAAAAACCTGAAGAGAAAAAGGAGGTAAAATGGTATACAGGAATGTTCAGTACCGAAGACTGGTGGGCATTTTGGTTAGGATCATTCTTCGTAATTCTAGGCGTTATAGCAGCGTTTACTCAAACTCCATTAACAGGATGGATTGTATCGTTTAAAACATGGACTAGTATTGAAAAATCCATAGCTGCGAGTCATAAGGAATTAATGTCTCCTATTGCAGCGTTAATAACATCTTACATAATTTTTACCATCCTAACAGCGATTGGTGCCTATTTTATGAAATGGAAATTGCGAGACTATTTATTAGCATGGACGATTATCTTTATACTAGCAACGATATCATATATACTTGGAAAGAATGCATGGATTTCTGCACCATCAACAAAATGGGAAAAGTATGGACTTGAATCCGGTTTACAACTCGGTGGTGCTCATTACATCTTTGCATTAATTATAGGATTAATAATCGGTAATCTAGCACCAAAGAAGTTTAAAGAATTTATAATGAAAGCTGCGAGACCAGAATGGTTTATAAAAATAGCTATCGTTGCTTTAGGTGCAAAACTAGGATTAAAAGCTGTTGAATTTCCAGGTTATGCTACACATCTATTAGTTGCTGGTGCCTGTGCTACTATTGCTGCCTATCTATTGTACTGGCCTATAGCTTATTATCTAACAAGAAGGTTCTTTGGATTTAACAGGCAATGGGCTGCTTGTTTTGCATCAGGTATTTCGATTTGTGGTGTCTCTGCTAGTATTGCAACAGCTGCTGCAACAAGAGCACCAGCTATAATACCAGTAATCATATCCGCTATAATCGTTATATTTGCTACAATACAATTAATCGTTTATCCACCACTACTAACAAAATTCTGGTTTAATGAACCTATCTCTGCCGGTGCTAGCTTAGGTTTAACGATAAAAACTGATGGAGCAGATGCAGCTGCGGGAGAATTACTTGATGAATTTATGAGAGCAAAAGCTGAAGCAATGGGTATAATGTGGGAAGAAGGATGGATACTTAATGCAGCAGTTCTAACAAAAATCTGGATCGATATCTTCATCGGTATATGGGCATTTCTACTAGCCGTTATCTGGGTTAGATATTTTGAACGGAGACCTGGAGAGAAAGTTCCAAAAATCGAAATATGGTTAAGATTTCCAAAATTCGTTTTAGGTTATTTCCTAGCAATGTTCTTGTTAATGGCTCTAGGATTTAGTGGTGTTTTAACAGTTGAGCAGTTGGAATACGGTGTTAAACCTGTTGAAGGCGCATTGAGAAAATTCTTCTTCTTGTTAACGTTCGTATGTATTGGTATTGTAACAGACTTTAAGAAGCTTAAAGAAGCAGGTATAGGAAAGGTTGCTTTGGCATATGCATTGATATTGTTTGGTATAATAACACCTCTAGGATTATTCATTGCATGGGTATTTCATCGTGGAATGACACCACCACCAGCGTCTTAAAAATTTTTTTTTATTTTTTTGTTATTCAATAATATTCTTTGTGAAGATCCTCTCTCTACATTACTTCAATTGGGTTGAGTAAATACCCTCACGAAATCTTACTTAGAGTAGTAGAGGTGATTTATTATGAAGATATATTTAAAATTAGTATATAAAGAAAATTGTTGGGTTGCATATAATAAGGAAATTAAAATCAAAGCAAAATCGTTAAATGAATTGGATGAAAAATTAAAAGAAGAATTAAGAAAAAGATTTGGGAAAGGAAAAAAAATTAAAGTTTTAATGGAATATGATTACAAGACATTTCCCTTTTGGATAATACAGTACCATCCAATATACTTTTACAGAATTTTAGAATTCAATTTTTAACGTTTTAGAATACATTTATAAAATATTAAGGAAATATTAAGTTTATATAGTGATTATAATATTTAATATAATTATGGTTGGCGTTAAATTTAAGAAGAAAAAAGGACTATCTCCTGTAATTGCCATCGTCCTATTAATCGTAATAGTTATAGGAGCTGTTGCATTATTCTATAGCTGGTATTCAGTTACTCAAAAACAGGCCCAAGCAGGTGCAGGTGCACAAGTAGCTGCAGTAACGGGAAGTGCTCAGAAAACCGTAGAAATAGTTGAAATTAGAACATCACCAGCTAGTGAGGGTCATGTAAATATAAACTTAACAGCAAGAGTTACGGGAGCACAAAGTATTAGAATGATTCTACGTAACACCAATGATGATGTCGATCCAACAAACTGTGCTCCAACAAATCAACGAGTATGGGAAGATACTGGTACTCCAATTCCACCTTTAGGAACATATACTTTCAGAATTTGTGGAATTGCTGGTCAACTAAATAGACTACAATTTGAAGATGCAGCAGCAGGTAACTTAACGTTCTTTGTATATGACTACGTACCATAAAGCCATTATTTTTTATTTTTTATTCATTTTTTATATTTTATTTATTATTAATAATTTATAATAATTATCTCTATTAAATTTAATGTTGTATTCTAAGTAATAATATATATCTATGAACTTAAAATTAAATATTATTTTATGAGAAAAGAAAAAGAGATAGGTATTTGTATTGGAGATGCAACTCCAGTTGAAGTTATATTTGTTTCGAAGGAGTTACCCAAATTTGGAGAATATGTGATTCTTGAATATAACGACATGAAAATTCTTGGAATGATTTCACATCTCGTTGTTAAAAATCCTTCACTTAATGGAGATATTTTTGATCCAAATGAAATCGAAAAGATATTGGAGTATGAAAAAACGTCCAATTTTATATTGGCTAAAGTTAGATTGCTTGGTGATGTAACGAATATGAGAATGCCACGCATCCCTCCACCTCCTGGTACGAAAGTTTATAGAGCAGGTAAGGATGTTTTAAAAAAAATATTTAGCACAGGACATATAAAGATAGGAAAGCTTGTTCATGGTGATGAGGATATTGATGTTTATATTGATGCTCAAAAAATGGTATGTAGACACTTAGCGATTCTTGCAATTACAGGATCTGGAAAATCTAATACTGTTTGTGTTATATCTGAGGAGTTATCGAAAAAGTTAAACGGTACAGTTCTTATTTTTGATATGCATTCCGAATATGTAAGAACGGAATTTACGAAGAAAAAAGTTATAGAGCCTAAAATAAATCCAATGTACTTATCTTTTGATGAATTAAAAATATTATTAAAGATAGATGAAAAAGCATATGTTCAAGAAAGGATTTTAAGAGAAGCATATAATGAAGTTAAAAGAAAACACGGATATATAAATCTTAGGGAGATATGTAACTATTTGGAGAAAACTTTAATAAAAGCTACGAGTGATGAAAAGCGAGCAAGAATTGCAGTCTTATCAAAGCTTGAAGATTTCATTGATAGGTATAAAACAATCATGGATGAACATTGTAAAAGAATAGTTGAAGAAATTGAAGCTGGATATGTAAACGTTATTGATTTAGGAGAAGTTGATGAAAACGTTGCAGATGTCATTGTAAGCCATTCACTTCGAAATATATTGAATGAAAGAAAGAATCGAAGCACGCTACCACCAATTTTTTGCGTGATTGAAGAAGCACATATATTAGCACCAAAGGATGATAATACGTTATCAAAGTATTGGATAAGTAGAATTGCAAGAGAAGGAAGAAAATTTGGTATAGGAATATGTCTCGTATCACAAAGGCCTAAGGGATTAGATCCGAATGCACTATCACAATGTAACAACATGATTATAATGAGACTAGTTGAGCCAAGTGATCAAAAGCATGTCCAACATGCAAGTGAAAGATTAAGTGATGATTTGTTGGTACATTTACCTTCACTAAATATAGGAGAAGCTGTTGTTTTAGGACTAATGATAAAAGTTCCAGCACTTGTAAGAATCTATAAGTATAATAAAAAAGCCTTCGGTAGCGATCCAGATATTATAGAAGAGTGGAAGATATTTGAAAAGAGGAGAATTGAAGAAAAGAAGAACGAAATAGAAAAAATTAAGGAATTAAATGAATTGTATGGGTTTTAATCGTTTATTGAAAGATTAACGGAATAGTTATTTCAACTTTTGTACCTTTATTAATGTCTGAGGATATTTTTATATTACCATTTATTTGTTCCAATAATGTTTTAACTATAAACAACCCCATACCTGTTGTATAATGTCTTTTCGTAATAGATAAATCTATGGAAAATGGTTTACCTATTTCTTTTAATTTATTCTTTGGTATACCTTCACCAGTATCTTCAACAATTACTTTTAAACATCCATTTTTTATATAAGCATGTAAAAAGATGTAACCTTTTTCTTTATTATACATTATGGCATTTTTTATAATTTCCTTAATTATTCTATATAAAATTTGAAAATTATGTTTAATAACAAGATTTCTATTTACGTTTATGGAAATTTTTATATTTTTCTTCATTATTTCATCATAAAACTCACTTAAGATGTATACAATTATATCGTATAAGTTTAATTTTTCAACATTTTTTTCATAATCAAAACTTTTCTCATATATATCTAAAGCTTCTAAAATTCTTTTCACATAACTTTCAAGTCTAAAGATATTAGATAATATCTTGGATATATTTTGCTTATACGTTGTTTCAAGTTTTTCTAACTCCTTTTTAACTACGTCAATTATTGTATTTAT
>JALTZH010000048.1 GCA_027051265.1 archaeon
AATAATAATCAAATATATTTAAGATATTAAATAAAGAGTTTATATTGTCAAATAATAAACATAGTTACTTTTAAATATAAGGGTTATCCTTTAAAATTATATTGAAATATAGTTAATTTTTATTTATCTATAAATCTGAGGAGATGAATATCATGAGAAATATGTTAATACCTAAATACGTTATAAAAAGAGATGGTTCATTGCAGGAATTTAATGAAGTTAGAATTATAAATGCTATTTATAAAGCTCTTAAAGCTACGAGTAGTGGAAATTGGAACGATGCAAGAAACCTTGCAAAAAAAGTTGTAGATATTGTTGTAGATAAATATAAAAGGAATGATTTTAAAGATAAGTATCCACATGTCGAAGAAATTCAAGACATCGTTGAATATGTCCTAATGAAAGAAGGTTTCTATAAGGCTGCGAAAGCTTACATCTTATACAGAGAAAAAAGAAAAGAATTCAGAGAAAATAAACTTCAAATGCTAAGAGTCGTTGATACCGTTCACGAATACCTCGATGGAATCGACTGGAGAGTTAAAGAAAACAGCAACGCTATCTATAGCTTCTCAGGCTTAATGAGTCATATTGCAAATAAGGTCATCGCCTACTATACGTTGATGAAAATTTATAGCCATGAAATTGCTGAAGCTCATCTTAAAGGATATTTCCATATCCATGACCTGGGTTATGGTATCGTACCCTATTGTGCAGGATGGGATGTAAAAGATTTGATAATCTATGGATTCGGTGGCGTTCCAAATCTTGCAACTGCTAAGCCACCAAAACACTTGGATACGTTGGTAAGTCAAATGGTTAACTTCTTAGGTAGCTTACAAATGGAGTTCGCAGGTGCTCAATCTTTTAGCGATATCGATGTTTATATGGCTGCATACATAAAAAAGGAAAAGCTTGATTACAAACAGGTAAAGCAGAACGTTCAAAGATTTGTATACGGTCTAAATATTGCTTCAAGATGGGCTACGCAGACGCCATTTACTAATATAACGTTAAACCTTGAATTCTGCCCAGAACCATTAAAAAACATGCATGCAATAGTTGGTAAGGAATATGGTAAGCCCGAGATTCTAAGCTATACATATGAAGAACTAAAAGAAGAACTTAAAATGATAAACAAAGCATTCCTTGAAATTTATCTTGAAGGAGATGCAAACGGAAGAATTTTCACGTTTCCTATTCCGACGTTGAATTTAACAAAGGAATTTAACTGGGATTCCGAATTGGCAAACCTCTTGTTCAAAGTAACCGCAAAGTTTGGAAATTATTACTTCCAAAATTATATAGGAAGTGATTTGGATCCGTACTCCATAAGAAGTATGTGTTGTAGATTAAATCTCGATAAAAGACAATTGAGAAGAAGAGGTTTCGGATTATTTGGTTCTGGAGAAAAAATGGGAAGCATAGGAGTTGTAACCTTAAACTTGAATAGATATGGATATGAAGCAAGAGGTGATGAAGATAGATTCTTCGAAATTCTTGACAAATATCTCGAACTTGCAAAGATGAGCTTAGAAATTAAGAGAAAAATCATAACGGAAAACTTAAGGAGAGGGTTAATACCGTATACGAAAAGATATTTGCACGATATATATCCTCCTGGACAAGAGCTCGATTTCACAAATCATTTCTCAACGATAGGTGTTATAGGAATGAACGAGGCATTAGTAAATCTCTTTGGTAAAGATATTGCTACAAAAGAAGGATTGGAATTCGCAATCAAAGTCCTTAAGTATATAAGAAAGAGACTCGTTGAATTTCAGGAAGAAACTGGAAACTTATATAATCTTGAGGCAACACCTGCTGAATCGGCTATGTATAGATTGGCAATGCTTGATAAAAAAATATATGGAAGTAAAATATTTACACAACAAAACGATGGTGTTCCTTATCTAACAAATTCCACATGGCTTCCTTCAAATTATACCGATGATTTAGCCTTCGTAATCAAACATCAGGAAAAACTTCAACCCCTATACACAGGTGGAACCGTCTTACATATATATTTAGGAGAAAAGATAAATGAAGAGGATGCAAAAACATTGGTCAAATTGGTATCAAAATCTAAAATCCCATACTTTACTGTAACACCAACGTTTAGCATATGTAAAATACATGGTTATTTCGCTGGTGAACATGAAACATGCCCTGTATGTAATAGTGAAACGGAAGTTTTCAGTAGAGTTGTAGGTTACTTTAGACCTGTTAAACAATGGAACCCAGGAAAAGTTGCAGAATGGAAGGATAGAAAATTCTTTAACTATAGAACAATATTTGAAGAGTTTTTGGATTAAATATTTTTTAACTCTTCTTTTATAAAATTTTCAAACACAGTTATTATCCTTTCAAAAATCTTTTTACCTTTACTTCTGCTCGCTTTTGAAGGAAATCCAAAAACACCACTTTCCGTTTTCTCTAATCCTTTTAAGGAAAACTTTTTTCTAACTATATTTTCATCCTTAATCTTTTCAGGTTTAATTTTATTTGGATGTAAATACATCATTAAGCTTGTTTCCAATTCGCATGCATGCATAGGTTCTGTTTCAATTATATCCTCGTATGGTATTTTTCTCAAATCTAATAGATACGTATCGATTTTTAAATCCCTGCATGCTTCTTTTATTGCAGCAATATGCGAGTCACCAAGATGTCCAGAAATTATGAAAAGTTTTTTTATACCGTTTTTCTCCAACGATAATGCTATATCTCTTATCAACGCTCTTAACGTGTCAAAACTTATACTTATTGTACCAGGATAATCTTTTGTTGAAATACATACTCCATAGCTGATTATAGGTAAATATGCAATACCAGTTCTTTTACTTAACTCTTCAGCTATTTTCAAAGCAATATCGGAATCTGTAGAAAGAGGTAAATGATAACCATGTTCCTCAACGGAACCCATTGGTAAGAGTAAAGCTTTCATCTTTTTAATATACATCGCTGCCTCTTTCCATGTTAGAGAATCAAATCTCATACTTTAATATCTATGCTTATGCTTTTCTAATATATATAGCATACAATCTTTTACCGTCCTTGTATTTTCTTTCAAATTTTATTTTACCCTCTTTTAACAACTTTTTAAGAACAAATTCTACGACTCCTGGATGTTCTTTTAATTCATCTATGAGATCTTGTTTAAGTATAGAATCTCTCTCTTCTAGTAATTTTATAATTCTTTCCTCGATTTTCATATTAAGTTTAATTTTTTTTGTAATTTTTTTAAAAATTAATTAATTCTTCTAATAGAATTTATAACTCAACAATTCTGATTACAATATATAAACGTTTCGCATACTACAGCTTTAATACATCCCCAATTTAAAAAGCGAGGCTTTCTTAGCAATGTTTGTAGAAGTTAATCATGCATATATATACACTTTATATGGTCTCTATGTTTCTCTTCAATCTTGATAAAACCATATCTTTCAAATTGTATAATATTTCCAACGTTCTCATTAAGAATATTCATTTCAACTTTTCCTTTCTCGTATACTAATTCGTTATTTTTTGCTTTAAGAACTTCTGCATCGATACATTTTTCTGGAACCCAGTGTATTAACGTTAAATTCTTTTTCATTGCATAATCTAAACTTTCGTTTAAGAATAGAGCAACAGCTTCGTTGGGTTTTTTCTCAACTATCTTTATATTCACAGCCTCCATTAATCTGATTTCATCTCCTTCTTTTATTTTTCTAAAATCATCATACGAAATATATACAACATTTCCAACCTTTAAATTTCTAAAACCTCGTTTTTCTTTTGGATGTAATCTAACCTTATATGTCTTGCTTGGTGGATTCTCTATAAAAACTTTAACGGGATTTACTACGAAAAAATACCTATTCGCCTCCTTATCTATTAGTTCTCTATTGTAATTATATAAGGTTTTTAAGGACACTTTTATATCAGATTCCTTTACTCCAAGTTCTAGAACAAACTTTCTAATAGCTTCAGGTTTAATTCCCTTCCTTTTTAATGCTCTCAACGTTAATAATCTTGGATCATCCCATCCAATTAATAATTTTTTCTCAATTTTTTCTCTAATTTCACTGGTAGAGATTGTTTCACCATCTTCAATTTTTAGAAGACCATAATGTACATATATAGGTTCCTTCCATCCAAAATATTTAAAAATATATCGTTGCTTTTCAGTATTAACGATATGATCCTTTCCTCTTAAAACTAGTGTCAAACCTAATAAATGATCATCTATCGCAACAGCAAAGTTCATTAGAGGAAAAACTCTACTATTAACTCTTGGATGTTTTTTTTCACAAATCCTCATTATGGGAAAATCTCTAATAGAAGGATCTGGATGATTGAGATCTGTTTTTAATCTTAAAACAGCCTCACCTTCTTTATAATTTTTGAACATTTTTTCGAACTCTCTTAAATTTTTCTCAACACTCTGCTCTCTATGTTTACAGGCTTTTCCTTTTTTTCGAAGTTCTTTAAAAGTGTTTTGATCACATTTACAAACATATGCCAATCCTTTTTCTATTAATTTTTCGGCATGCTCATAGTATATATGTAAACGATCCGATTGATAAACTATGGAGTCTATATTAACGTTTAAATATTCTAAATCTTCAAGTATTAATTTATAACCGTTATCATTTTTATCTCTGTAATATATCTTGTATGGATTTGTATCTTCAAATCTAAGTATGAATTTTCCTTTAAATCTTTTAGCATATTCATCGTTTAATATCGCAGCTCTTGCATGTCCTAGATGTAATGGGCCGTTTGGATTTGGCGCAAATCTTACAACTACCTTCTTTAAACCAAAATCTGGAAGTTCTTTTTTTTCTTTTACATGTTTTTTAATATATGTGTATTTTTTATATTCATTCTCTATTTCTTTTCTATTTAAGTTATTAACATAAGCAACGATCTCTTTAATTAGTGGTATGAGTTCTTTTATCTTGTTTTTAAGTTTTGGATTTTCCGCTATAACTTTTCCAAGAACAGCTTTCTCTCTCGCATGTCCATGTTCGTATGCATTTTTAATAGCGTACTTATATATGAGTTCTTTAACATCCATTTTAAAAAAAATTAAGCTTAACAAAAAGTTTTTATGATAATTGGTAAAAGATCTCGTATAATCTTAGCATTGGATGTTGAAGATTCCTCAAAGATATTTAATATAATGGAGCAAGTACATGATTTAATAGATGGAGTTAAGATAGGATATCTACCTATACTAAAGAATTCCGTAAGAATTGTTAAAGATATCAAAGAGAAGTACAACGTTACAACTATTGTAGACTTAAAAATTGCTGATATTCCATTCATCTCAAAAAACATATGTAAAATTCTAAAAGAGAATATGGCAGATTATGCAATAGTTCACGCATTTTTAGGAGAAAATGTTTTGAAAGAATGTAGTCAAGTATTAGATATATTTTCCGTAGTTGCTATGACTCATAACAATAACTTAATCAACAAATATTTTAAGAAGCTTGCAGAGATTTCATCGAAATACGTTTGTGGATTCGTTTTACCAGCAAATAAACCATCGATTATAAGAGAGATAAGAGATAAATATCCGGATAAAATAATAATATCTCCTGGAGTTGGTATTCAAGGAGCAAAACCTGGAGATGCATTGAAAGCAGGAGCTGATTATGAAATAATTGGTCGAATCATTTACAGTAGTAATAATCCTAGAGATAAATTAAAAAAAATATTAGGTGAGAGATTTATTTAATTATGACCATTTTCTAGTTAGAATTGAAAGCCTCTAGCACTAGATTATATAGATTAATTCATAAATATAGCTAAACATAACTGCACTTTATTTCTTATAAAGTTAGAAGTTTTCTTGCAGGTTTTTATAATTTGTTCAAAAGTTTCTCTATTCTATTTTTTATTTCTTCCAATTCTTTTTTCAAATCCTCTCTTTTTTCTTCAAATCTTATATCGAATATTAGTTCGGGAAGCTTACCTCTGGTTAACATCTCATATGTTTCCTTTACAAACTTTCCTGCTTTACTTTTTCCTTCTAAATGCTCTCTGATCGTTGTCTCCGTTCTTCCTAACTCTTCAGCTATTTTAGTTATAGTAAATCCTGCTTTTTCTCTTGCAATAGCTCCAGCTGCTACAGCTAGGGAATCTACCCATGTTACTCTCTTTGCTGGATCTTTAATTATTTCAAATACATCCTTTCGAAGCATTGTATAAAACAATAACGTTGTTTCAAGTTTATGTATTTCCTCTCTTGATAAGGGTCTTAAGGGTATTTCCATAATATAATCACCTCTATTTAACAGTTTTATCAGGATATACAATTATACCTTTTTCTGTTATATCAAACGGATGTCTTCTCATACTATGTGAGGATCCACGCATCTTCCATACAATTAAACTTCTTCTAAGTTCTCCGTTTATTTCATCTAAATCCAATCTTATTATACCATCGGATGCATGCTCAACACCTGGACCTCCAAAACCTCTTTCCGTTGCGGAGACCTGTGAAACCAGTATAGCAGTTACACCCAATCCTGCTAGTACTTTTTTTAATTGTAATACGATATTTCTTGCTAAAGAAGGCTTAGTCAAATATAACGTTGAGACTGAGTCAATGACAGCTCTCTGAGCATTTATTTCTCGGATTGCTTCCCTGATAACATCAGCAAGCAATGTAATATCTGTAGGATCAGTTACAACATATTTTTCTTTTTCAGCATATTTTCCTATACCAGCTGTAAATGCATCGATTATTGCAATTTTATTAGCTTCTTCTAATTTTCTTACATCAACTTTACCAACATCATACCAATTAAATGTCGACATGTCTCTTCTTATTTGTGCAGGGTGTTCTTCAAGCGTTACGTATATTCCATGTTCACCATACTTAAGAGCACCAACTATTAAAAATTGCTGTGAGAAAATTGTTTTTCCTGTTCCGGGACCACCAGAGAGAAGTATTGCATTTCTTTTAGGGATTCCACCATTCAGCAATTTATCCATCCCGGGTATTCCAGTCTTAATTCTCTCTATAACCATATATTATCACCAAAATAAATATTGTTAAATAATTTTATGTACCTATATTTACATAAAAAATAATAACGTTAAGCAAATAATTTTCATATGATTAATGTATGTAGGCTTGTATCCGATATAGAAACTGTATCAAAGGAAATTAACGATCAAAGAAAAACTCTTAGATTAAGATATACGAAACATTCTATTCCTATAATTGTCTGGAATATGACTTATGCTTGTAATTTAAAATGTAAGCATTGTTACATAGATGCTGGTAAAAGAAAAGAAAACGAACTAACTAAGGAAGAAGCTTATAAGTTACTTAACGATTTAAGAGAAATAGGTACAGAAGTAATACTCTTTTCCGGTGGCGAGCCGTTACTTAGAGAGGATTTTTTTGACATAGCTAAACGAGCGAAGGAAATGGGGATGAGAACGGTACTTTCAACAAACGGAACATTAATCGACGATAACATTGCAAGAAGATTAAAACATATAGGTATAGATTATGTAGGTATAAGCTTGGATGGATTAGAGGAAACCAATGATGAATTTAGAGGTGTAAAAGGAGCTTTTAATCTAGCATTAAAAGGTATAAGAAATTGTTTAAAATATAAATTAAATGTAGGTATAAGATTTACAATAACAAAGCTTAACTATAAAGATTTAAACGATTTAATAGAGACAGCAATTAAAGAAGGAGTACCAAGATTCTGTATATATCATCTTGTTTATTCAGGTAGAGGAATGGATATTTCAAATCTCGATTTAAGTGTTGATGAGAAACGATGGTTAATAGATTTTTTAATAAAAAAGTCGTTTGAACTTAAGAGTAGAAACTTAAATTTGGAGATACTTACGGTTGATAATCATGCTGATGGTGTATATATCTATAAATATTTAAGAAGTAAAGGATTAAAAGACTCGAATGTTGTTTTAAACATGTTAAAGAACCATGGCGGATGTTCAGCAGGTAGTAAAATACTTTGCATATCTCCTGAAGGTAATGTTTATCCTTGTCAATTCTGGCAAGATTTGAAATTAGGTAATATAAGAGAAGAAAGATTAAGCGATATTTTAAACAAAGAGATTGTAAAAATGTTAAGATCAAAGGCAAAATATTTGAAAGGAAAATGTAAATCATGTAAATATAAAGAACTATGTGGTGGTTGTAGAGTTAGAGCTAAATTCGTATATAACGATATTTGGCAAGAGGATCCGGGTTGTTATTTAAGTTACAAAGAAATACTATATTAAATATTAAAAAATTTTTAAATGTTCCTTTAACTTTATTTAATGGGGTAGATTTATATGACAAGTATTTTGGATGAACTAAAAAAAGGTAGATGGCCAAGTTTTGTTAAAGAATTAGAAAAAACTGGGGATGAAAGAATTGTTAAATATTATGAAAAATGTTTAAAAGATAAGAAACCTTATTTTGGTCATGGAGGTATAGTTGGAGTAACAGGTTATGAAGCAGGAGTTATAGGAAGAGTTGCGGTTGGTGAAGCTGCTAAAATATTACCGGAATTCCATCTTTTTAGAATCTTACCACCAGCAGGATACTTTTATACGACAGATGTCTTAAGAAAAATCTGTGATTGGGTCGATAAGTGGGGATGTAAGCTTCTAAACTTCCATGGCGCTACATACAATCTTCAAGCCTTTGGTATTCCAAGAGATAAACTCGATCCTGCTTTTGAAGAGTTGGCAAAAATTGGATTTGATTTAGGTGGTTCCGGACCGGATGTAAGAACAGCCGCTTGCTGTATGGGACCAGCGTTATGCGAGTGGGCGTTAATAGATACGTTAGACATCTATACCACGTTGATGAAGGAATACATCTTCGATATTCATAGACCGAGATTCCCATATAAATTCAAAATCAAGATATCCGGATGTCCTAACGATTGTACAGCATCTGGAGCAAGAAGTGATTTAGCAGTAATTGGTATATGGAGAGATGATATAAAAATAGATGAAGATGCACTAAAGAAATATAAGGATGAAGAACTAGAAATGGTTGCGAAGAGATGTCCATCCGGAGCTATAACTTACAAGAATGGCAAGTTCGAAATAAACAACGATGCATGTACGAGATGCATGTATTGTATAAACGTATTACACGATGCTCTAAAACCTGGAGATGATCGAGGAGCATCCATTCTAATAGGTGCAAGAGCAAGAGGAAGATATGGCGCTTTCTTAGCTTGGGTTCTTGTTCCTTTCATGAAACTTGAACCCCCTTATAAAGAACTAAAGGAATTAATTGATAAGATACTAGATTGGTGGGACGAGCATGGAAATCCAAAAGAGAGGGTTGGTGAAACGATATATAGAATAGGATTTGGAAAATTTTTAAAGGATATAGGTATAGAACCAAAACCACAGATGGTTTATAGACCAAGATCGAATCCATTCTGGAAATATTTCTGAAGGTGATGTTTTATGGCTATGGAATTAAGAGATATTGGACCTCCTGATTATAAAAAGTTTTTACATCCAGTAATATTAAAGAATTATGGAAAATGGGTTAAGCATGAAAATGTTAGACCTGGTGTCATCAAGCATATATCTGAGACAGGAGATGTTGTTTTTACGGTAAGAGCAGGAATACCGAAGTTTATATCTTCCGATGGTGTTCGATTCCTCTGTGATTTGGCCGATAAATACTGTGATGGATACTTAAGATTTACAATGAGACATAATATTGAGTTCATTGTTGTTAAGGAAGAGAATGTTGAAAAACTTATAAAAGAGCTAGAAGATGCTGGTTATCCAGTAGGTGGAACGGAACATAGTCTTAAAGCAATAATAAATTGTGTTGGATATGTACATTGTAACATGGCAGCAACAGATTCACCATCTATCGCTAAGGCATTATACGAAGCCTTATATGATTACTTTAAGAAAACGGACTTACCAGAGAGAATAAAGATAGCAGTTTCTGGATGTTTAAACATGTGTGGTGCTACAAATGCATCTGATATAGCAATAATTGGAATGCATACAAAACCACCTAAAGTTATAGATGAAATCGTTCATGCACAATGTTCTCCAATAGATTTGGTAAAGATATGCCCTACCTATGCAATTAAACCAAAGAAAGTAAAAAAGAATGGAAAAATGATTGACTCCGTATCAATAGATGAAGAAAAATGCATGTACTGTGGTAACTGTTATGCGGTATGTCCTGGATTACCAATTCATGATCCAGAAAACGATGGCGTATCAATATGGGTAGGAGGAAAAGCTAGCATGACAAAACAAGGATTAATGGAATCAAGACTGTTAGTTCCATTTATACCAAATCATCCACCTAAATGGGAAAAAATTGTAGAAATTGTAAAAAAGATAATCGATGTCTATATAGAAAATGCCATGCCAGATGAAAGATTGGGAGAAATGATAGAAAGAATCGGCTGGGAAAAATTCTTTGAGCTAGTTGATGTTCCATTTACATATCAACATATAGACGATTTTGTCTTCGCTTATAGGGATTATAGAAAAGGAATAAGCTTTAGATTTACAAAGCATGTTAAATAATTTTTATTTTATTTTTTTCTAATAATATAACCTTCTAATAACAAGAATTATAACTATAATCAAACCGACTACGAATGCAAGTAAATATTTGTTAAAAATTTTCCTTTTTTGAATAACGGTTTTATTTGTAGGTACCTTTATGTATGGTGTTTTTGTTTTCTTTGATATATTTACTTTTGGAACTTTTTTAGTTGGAGTATAAACTGTTAAATTTAAGTTTTTCTTTAGTTCTAGTTCAAAGTTTTTTATGTAAGCTATTGCTTCAAGACTCATGTTTTTAGTAGCTTTTACGTTAAATGAACCTCTTACACTATCTCCTGGATTTAATCTAAACGTAAACGTCTTATTTAAATTGATGAATTTCAAATCGATATCACAATAGACATCACCAACATTTTTTAACGTATAAATGATCGTAACCTGTTTTTTATCGGTTAAAGTCACGTTTGTTTTTTTTGTCTCGTTAAAGAATACATCAAATAACAATTTTGGATATTTTCCGGTTACATTTATTTTGAAAGGTACTTGTTTATAAAGATTTTCACCAATGATTTCTAAAATATTCCTAAATACACCATAGTAAAACGGTTTCAATTCATGATACAATATAATTTTTTCGTTTGGTTTAATAGTTAGCTTAACAGTTCTACTTCCATTAATAACTTGTACCAATTTATCAAAAATGTAGTTTAATAAAAATGTTCCTGTTCTATTTCCGTTGTTTTCAACAACCGTTATTAGTTTAACTTTATATCCAAGAGGAATCTCTACATAATTTTTCTTTGTTTTTTCGAAATATAATTTTATTGATAAATTTGCTTCTTCGAAAAGTATATATCTAGCGATGTCTAACGTATATGGACATAAGAATTCGTAAACGTTGTTATAGCCATCTTTAGCATGAATTATAGTAGTAATGTTATATACTCCTTTCTCAGGAATAAAAAACGTTATATCTATAGGAGGAGTCTCAGTTACAGTATCGGGATTTAATTCATCAAGTTTTAACGTTACATAACTAGTACCTATCATTGCTCTTCCAGTATAATCTTTAACTATAAATTTCTCTGGATATTTTAGTTCCATCCATATCTCCTTAGCTGTAAGAGGTCCTTCATTTGATATTGAAATCTTTAGATTAAAAAGATATCCTTTAATTTTAGGATCATAAACGATCGAATAACTAGGAATACATCTAATATACAATCCAACATATATTTTTAATTTTCGTTCAACTTTTTCATATCTGTTATAATATTCATCATAATATATTAGAGTTAAGACGAGTGAGTATTCACCGTAGCTTCTAAACGTATAAATTATCTCATTAGAAATTTTTTCATTTGGATATATATATTCTAAATTTATATTTTTTGATGATAGAACATGTTGTGTAGCATTTAATATTGAAAGTTGTATTGAAATATTTTTTAAGACAACATTTCCAGCGTAATGTATAATCGTTTTAAACTTATAAGATTTATTTATGTTCAATTTTATAGCTTTGATTTTTTCTTTCTCCAACTCTTTTAGATAGATATCGTTTATATAGTAATCAACATCAAAAGCTATTTTTCGAACCTTTTTAAATTTTATTGTTATTGGTTTAGATTCAATGAAAAATTCTCTCTCAATACATTTATCAATAACCCTAACCTTTAGTTTTTGTGTGAATTCTATTTCATTACTCGAGGTTATTAAATAGGATAACACGATCTCATCAATTCGATTAACATCACCTGAGAATTCGTTATCACCTATAACAGATATAACGGAAGGATATTCATTTTCAACAAGCATTTTGTATCCTTTCTTACAGGTTCCTCTTATATATATGGTATCAGTAATTCGTACTTTTTCATTTGGTTCAGCATATTCTTTAGGTTTATTCCTTTCAAAATCCCACGGGTATGTAATATTTCTAAAAATCTTTACATCTACACCACCGATAATTTCTATAGGTATACTTATACTTTGATAATCTTTTCTTAGCTTATTTGTAGCTAAATTTATGTACTCATAATATACTCCTAAAACAATTTCCGATTTTGTTGTATTTATAATACCTCCCAATTTAAAATGAAATCTAATTTTTTCTTCCCTACAACTTGGATATAATGTTGATATAAAATCTGTTGGTTCAATTAATTCAAGAGTTATAAACTTATCATAAATTGGTTTAATACTTATATTCTTAGCATTGAGATAACCGCAATTCCTTATAAACAAATCAACGTAAAACTTTTCGTAAGAATAAAGTTTTGATTTTTCAATTTCATACCTTAAAAATATCGAAGGCCTTTTTTCCAATATTATTTCAACCGTAGATACTTTACCAACAGCTGAATACGAAACGTGTTTTATCTTTATACTATCATCTATAGAGTATTGATCACCTTCATTCAATATAAGACTTGAAGGCAAGAGTTGCTCTCCGTTTAGATAAATATAAAATTCGTTATATCTTTTTGTTTTGTTCACACTCAATATACTGTTACCCCAAGGGATTAAAAATCCTTTTCCATCTTCGATTAGACATTCGTACTGAACAAACCCCCATTCGGTATCATTACTTGGAATTAAAGATTTAATCGTACATGTTTCTGCTTCAATTGTGTATAGAAAAATCATTGATACTAAAAGCAAATATATTTTATTCATATAATATAATTGGAATTATTTCAACAAGATTTTTAGCACGAATTATTCTGATATCATGTTTTTCAAATGGTTTGTTTTGATGAGGAATTATAACAGTTTTAAATCCATTATCTTTTGCAACTCTTATCTTCTTATCAACATCATATATCGGTAGAAGATCACCGTTGAGATTAATCTCTCCAGTCACTATTATATCGTCCTTTAAAGATTTGTTTAAAACTAATGCAATACATGCCAACGCAACCATTGCCGATGCACTCTTTCCATCTAAAATATAATTGGTATTATTTGTATAGAATACGATACCAAGTTTTTTTCCCGTGAATTTTTCACAAAATCTTATAGCAATTTTTACTCCCTGTTGAAATCTTATGGTATACAAATTTTTATCAACATTAATAAACAAACCATCGTGTTTAGATATTGCAATCTTAACATTTAGGACAGAATCTTTCGATAAAATATAAAAGTTTAAGCTCCTTTCTTTAGAAAAATTTGAACACGTATAAATATTTGTGATATTATAAGTTATATTATAAAATATATATGTAATATTTTTATATAAATTTGTAACATTTTTAGGATTCGATATTTTTGTTTCAGATATGTTTTGGACTTTAAGAAAAATTATTGAATTGGTAAGAATAATTATTATCGTTAAAAGTATAAATGTATAATTAAATAATTTTTTCATAAATATAATAATCTTTCAATACTACCTTTCAATACTACAAGTATAATTTAAAACCTATATCATTCCCGAACTTAAGTATTTCGAGTCACAAAATATATATATAGATAAAAAAATGAGGAAAAAATGCAAATAATTATTAAATAATTAAATATTAAAAGTTATTTCATTCTTATAAGTCTTAACTTCTTGATCCTCTTCCTCATACTAAAGTGTGAGGATTTCTTGTGGTGAGGTTTGTAGTCAACTGTTAAAGGAAATGCTATAGTTTGAGAATTGGATTTAGATCTGTTGATGATATCTGATAAATTTTAAGCTTAATAGAATGAAAGGTTCATATATATTAATAATCTTTCTTAAAGAGGATAGGGTAATAGATGTAGGAAAGCTCGGAAGATTTCTCTTTCCAAAAGGATATTATGCATACGTAGGATCTGCAATGAACAGCATTGAAAAAAGAATCGAGAGATATTTAAGAAGAGATAAAAAACTGAAGTGGCATATAGATTATCTACTCTTATATGGAAAGGTTGTTTATGTTTTTAAGATTCCGAGCGAAAAGAAGATAGAATGCAGGGTTGCAAGAAAGATAGAGAGTATCGGCAGAATTGTTGCCAAGAAGTTTGGTTCAACAGATTGCAATTGTAGATCACACTTATTTTACTTTTCCTATGACCCTAAGAATAATATTTCCAACATGCTTAACGATATTCAGCTGTAAGAATTTTTCTCATTTCCTCCGAAATTTTAATATCTATACTCTTTAACCTTAAAAAGCTCCTCTTTCCTTGCAATAAAATTTCCTCTATGATCATCATCCTCTTTTCCACTCTTATCTGAATTTCTTTTTTCCTTATACTTTCAGTTTCTTTCACATTATTGCTGAAGAATTACAGATTCGATGCTGTTTTTGATTTAAGTAATATTTAAGCATGAAAAGAAGTGTTAAAATATTTTTGCTTTGCTGCAACTTAAACAACGAGTCATGAGTTTTCCAGCACATTTTCGTAACGATTAAAAAGGAGCGTGAAATTCAACTAAAATTGAACATAGCCTTTCATCTTTATTAAGTCTCTTCTTTTTGTTTTTAAATTTGCAACAAAGCAAAATATTTACCTTAGCTCCCATCAAAAGCAATAGGGTTGAAAGTATAAAAGTTCGTTGGATATGAGCAACGAAGATATGTTCGATGATAAAGTTATAACAACTATCGTTCACGTTACCTTTTGATGGGAACTAAGGTAATATTTTTTATTAACATTCTATGATGCTATATAACGTGGAAAAAGTAGTAACGTTGAAAATATACTTTGTTTAATTTAATTACGTTTGTTAACATTACAACTTATGTATAAGCTAAATGATGAAGCTCTCACGATAAAAGAAGATGGAAAAAAACTTTTCAGCGTTGCTGATCATTACTTAATGTTGATGATGCTACTTTGAGGAGAGAACGACTATTAAAGATATATATGGAGGAAAGTTTCGATGAAATATAGAGACATGGTATCTAAACTCTTTGGGCTTGGTTTTGGTACGATTATATATTATTTCGCATTATCAAAGCATAACATCATACTTTACTTGATTTCCTTTACAATTCTAGGATTGTTTCTCTACGTTGTTCTACCTAAATCAAAACTGCTTGCAACGGCAACAATAGTTCATATGGATTTGTTAAGTATCTTTGTAGCTTTATCCGTAGTATTATCTTCGATATTATCACGTTGGATTTCTTTAGCAGCAATCTTGCCTTCAATACTTATCTCCGCAGGTATCGTTGTTAACATTGGTCTTTTTCTCTAAGGATAAACCTTTTTTACCAACGACAACAATAGCATCGATAGCTTTATTAATTGGATTAACTATTTTATTTTTCTCCTTAGAATTATTTATATCACCATCAATCTTGTTCCATGATACTTATATGGTATGCGTTGGCATGTTCTGGGGTTTTATTTTAACCATAGCTTCAAGTTATTCGTTATTCCTCTATTTTACCGGACAGACTTGAAGCACGAGTATATATCACGGAGATTATGTTGAGAAAGCAAGAAATATCGTTATCGATTTACTTAAAAATATAAATGTTAAATATACGATAAATATAAAAAAGTTCCCCACATTATCCTATGAATTTAAGATTTATTGGTGGAGATGTCATTCCTAGAAAGATTGGTGAACCAGGTTTAATCATTCTAATTTCTCCAGGACCTAAGAAAGCGTCTCTGGATTTGAAGAAACTAGTTATAGATTTGCTTCGTCAACTTAACTTACTAACCGTTGATTGGGAGTAGGATGGTTTTAAATTTGAATTGTTTAGGAATTTGAAACGTTTTAGTATAAGAATTTTTGAAAAAATTTTGAAACGATGTAAGTTTTACAAAAGATAAATCAAGCCTCACCTTTAAAAGTGGGTTCAACGCAGTTTTAAAATTAAGAAATATTTAATAAGAAACATAAAATAACATTATAGAAAAATTGTATCGGATTAAGGAAGCTGCAGAAATATTGGGAGTACATTCAAAAACTTTATAGGGATGGGTTTGGTCAGAAATGTATGATGTTGCATTTTTTAATATTATAATTAAAAATTAAATAATGAAAAACCTCTTACCTTCTACTCAATATGTGAGAAAAAACTAAGCACAAAGGGCAGAGGTTTGTAAAGACATATGTGGAGAGCCCCTGTTCCTTTTTCAAAAGCCTGTCAATGAAACCCAAGACGGGAAAACACTCCATAAAAGTAGCGGAGAGTCAGAACAAATACGTAAGGTTAGCTAAATGGGATGATAGATGAAAATATTTATTAATGTTGATCAATTTAATAGTTTAGCCAGTCGCCAGGTTGATAAGCTTGATTCTAACGACCTAACCACTAAGCAGATGTATATCGTGTAAGTAGTTCCGCCACGGTTATGGTGGGTAAGAGTAGAGGTAGCATGAACTCATCTATTGAGTAAGGCACTCATAAGAGTGTAAACCCTCACGAAGTCCATTCATAAGGAGTTATTCATAACTGAGCAAAAAATTTTTTTATTATCAATTTTTATATTATTTAAAATATATAAAAGAAAAACAATTTTTTTTCCTTTATTCCTCATTAAAAAGATCGAATAACCTCTAGCTTTAGAGTTAGTCGTCAGGTGTTTCTATTTGATATCCACATTTTCTAAGATATTTTAAGTCTTTTTCTGTATCTATATCAATTAATGATGAATCAATAAAAACGTTCTTATATTTTCCGCATGGTTTTTTAAACAACGATAATCCAACGAGTCCATGTTTTGTTACCAATGTATAAACATCATAATTCGTGCTAAAAGATTCTTGAAGAAAGTTAAACAACGTATCTCTTTCATTTTTTAGATTAAAAATATCTGAAGCTACAACCAGTAATGGCGTTCCTATAATTTTGATACAAATGTTTAAATCTCTTATATAATTTTCACCCGTTGTATATATAATTTTATACTTCTTCTTGATACAATGTTTTATAGTTTTTGGAACATATTTTGATACAGAAACATATATGTTATTGGATATTTCCTTTAATGCATCATAAATTATATCAATGAGATAAACATTATTAATCTTTATCATAGCTTTCTCCTTGTAACCAATTCTTGAACCTTTGCCTCCGGACATTATCAAAGAGTTTATCTTATTGGGAAGCATGAAAAATCCTCCTTAATAATAATAAAGAAGCTTCGTATATAATGATCGTTAGAGTAGTTAATACCAACGAAACTATAAAGGAGGGTTCTGGTGAAATTATGTTAAATATAACGAAGAATATTAGATAAACAAAAATTCTATACCTTTTGAGGATGTTCACGTTTAAAATCTTATACTTTATTAATAGAGTTAAAGCAATTGGTGTTTGTAAAATTATACAGACTAGAAAGGATATGGAAACGAGGAATTTCACGTAATTCTTAATAGACAATATTAGTTCAACTCTCTCACTTGTATATAATGAAAGGATTGTTACAGTAATTGGAATTATCAATTTCAACGAAAGAATTAAGCCAAAGATGGAAAGGAATCCTGAAGATATCAATAATCTTTTTATAAAAACTCTTTCATGTTCATATAATCCCGGTTTTGCAAAGAGATATAACTCGTATAATGCGTATGGAATTGTTAAAATTATAGATATTACAGCTGATATATAAAAAAGTGCATAAAAACCTTCAACAACAGAAAAAGCAGCGATATCTACTTTAGGAAGATAGTTCATCAACGTATTTAAAATTTTCTTACTAAAGTACAGTAAAATAACGATCAATAAAACTACAAAGAAGATAGATATTCTAATTATACGAGATCTTAATTCTAGTATATGTTCGATTAAGGGTTTTTCTACATCTTCATTTACCATTCAATTCCTTTTCTATTTCTCTAACATATCGTCTATATTCTCCTACTATTTTCCCAACATATCTAGCAATCTCCGGAAGCTTCTTAGGTCCGAATAATAAGAAAAGGAGTAAGAATAGAACAATAAGCTCCTCGGTCATTTCTTCTCAGATTTTTTTTCTTCAACTTTTTCTTCTTCTTCTAATGCCTTCTTGAACTCTTTTCTAGCCTTTCCTAACGCTCTTGCTAGTTCTGGTATTTTATTAGCACCAAATAACAATATTATTATTAGGAGTATAACTAATATTTCTCCAGGACCTAATTGGAACATATTAATCACCTCTAAACTTTAGTTAAATGTTAACGATAATTGAGTATTTTAATATTTATAGATTTTCACACCATCTCTTGTATAAGTTATGTTCGATACCTAAACAATCTAGTACTCTTCCAATAATAAAATTGATGATATCATCCATATCTTTCGGTTTATGATAAAAGGCAGGCATGGCAGGTAAGATTATAGCACCAGCTTTTGCTAGTTTGAGCATGTTTTCTAGATGTATAACGTTTAAAGGCGTTTCTCTTGGAACTATTATAAGCTTTCTTTTTTCTTTCAGCATAACATCGGCAATTCTTGTGATGTTGTTTAACGCTATTCCATTAGCTATTAGTGCAAGAGTTTTCATTGAACATGGAATTACAACCATAGCATCGAGTTTTTGTGATCCACTTACAAAAGGTATACTGAAATCATTCTCTTTATAATATTCGAATGGTATTTTTCCGTACTCTTCTTCTATAACTTTTAAACCTGCATTTGTTATTATACAATACGTCTCCATATTAAGTTTTTTCAAAACGTTAAATAACCTTATACCATATATGACACCACTGGCACCAGTAATTGCAACCAATACCTTCATAACTTTCAATACTACAAGTATAGTTTAAAACCTATATCATTCCCGATCCTGGGGATTGGGAACTCACAAAATATATATAAATAAAAAAAATGAGAAAAAATGCAAATAATTAAATATTAAAAGTTACTTTTATAAATCTTAACTTGCTATTGTTCCTCCAAATCTTTATTAATTCATCTCCCGCTTTGAAAACCAAGGCTTTCTTAACGACATTTTGTAATCAGTTCAGCTTGTTCCTTAATAAGAAAGAAGTACAAGAGTAAATTAACATGAATTAATCCCTAGTCCGATTCCTGTAAAAATTGGATGGTATGAGAAAAATCTTAAACTTAAGAATATAATAGTTCATAGAAGATTTAAAAATTTTTATTTTTTATGAAAAAGTAGGTGGTTGAATGAATGTAGAAGAAAAAATTAAACGTATTAAAGAAAATGTTATCGAGATCGTAACGGAAAAGGAATTATATTCTCTCCTAGTAAATGAAAAGTCTCCATCCGCATATGTTGGTTATGAACCCAGTGGCAAAATTCATCTCGGACATTTGGTAACGATAATTAAGCTAAAGCAATTACAGCAATTGGGATTTAAGATAAAAATTCTGTTAGCAGATTTACATGCATATCTTAACAACAAGGGAACTTTAGATGAAATAAGAAAAATTGCAGAAGAGAACAAAAGAATATTCCTCTCGTTTCTTGATAAAGATAGAACTGAAGTGATATTGGGTAGTACTATTCAACTTAGACCTGATTATTTCATCGATCTTCAAAAACTCGCTCTAAAAACAACAATCTCAAGAGCTGAGAGAAGTATGGATATGATAAGTAGAAGAGAAGATAATCCGAAAGTTTCTAGAATAATTTATCCGTTGATGCAAGTTATAGATATAGTTCATCTAAACGTTGATATAGCAATAGGAGGAATTGATCAGAGAAAGATACACATGCTTGCTAGGGATAATCTTCCAAAGATTGGATATAAAGCCCCGATATGTATACATTTACCTCTTATTCATGGAATCGATGGTTCTGAAAAAATGTCCAGTAGTAAAAGAAATTTTATTGCTCTTGATGATGACGAAGATACGGTAAAGAAAAAAGTTAAACAAGCGTTTTGTCCAATGAAAAAGGTTGAAAACAATCCAATAATAGAAATTTATAAATATATAGTTTTTCCATTGTTCAAACGTGTTGAAGTTGGAAATTATGTCTTTGAAAATTATAACGAGTTTGAAAAAGCATATATAAATGGGGATCTTCATCCTAAAGATGTTAAAGAATATTTAATTCCATATATATTAGATTTAATAAAACCAGTTAAAAAGGTGATAAGTTGGTCGGAAAGTTAAGATTACCGAAAGATAATGAAGTCTTAGGTAGAGTTGAAAGAATGCTTGGTGATTGCAGAATGCTAGTTAGATGCTTTGATGGAAAAGAGAGAATAGTGAGAATTCCAGGAAAACTTAGGAATAGAGTATGGATAAAGGAGGGAGATATAGTTATCGTGAAACCTTGGATCGTTGAAAGTGATAAAAGAGGAGATGTTGTCTACAGATACACGAGAGCAGAGGTAGAGAAGCTTGTTGAGATGGGATACATAAAAGAATAGAAGCAACACTATGTCAGTATTTTTTGAACGAAAGAAAAAAGAAGAAAGAAGGATAAAGGATAGAAACTTTTATAAAATTTTTGATCAAGTATTTGATAGAGAGACAATGTTAACTCTGTATGATTTGACGAATAAAGGATACTTCGAATATTTGTATGGTGTCTTAAAGACAGGAAAAGAGGCAAACATATTTTTAGCAGAAGATTCTTCGGGAGATATCGTGGTTGTGAAGATATATAGAATAGATACTTCCGATTATACAGTACGTGGAATGCGGAAATACATAGATGGTGATCCCAGATTTCATAGAATTAGAGCCTCGAGAAGACGTTTGATATACCTATGGGTTCAAAAGGAATACAAAAATCTAGAACTTGCATATGAAGCTGGAGTTTCTTGTCCGAGACCAATTACATATATGAACAACATTATAATTATGGAATATTTGGGTAAGGAAGAATATCCTTATCCCATGTTAAAATACTACGGACGATATATGAGAAATCCTAGACAAATATTTGAAAGAATAATTGAAAACGTTAGTCGTTTATACTGTAAAGCAAATCTCGTACATGCAGATTTATCCGAATATAATATATTAGTAGATGAGGATGAAAACGTATATTTAATAGATTTTCCACAAGCAGTATCAAAAGAGCATCCTCAGGCATTAGAATTTTTATATAGGGATTTAAGAAACGTTTGGAACTTCTTTTTAAATTACGAAGATGTAAGAGATTTAGAAACAATCTTTAACGAAGTAATTTCATGCAATAAAAAGAATATTTAATTATTTATTTATATTTATTTAT
>JALTZH010000049.1 GCA_027051265.1 archaeon
ACATAATCCTTTTCTCCTATACTTACACCACCACTTGTTATTAAAATATCGTACTCATCAATTCCTCTCATGATTATATTTCTAATTTCCTCATAGTTATCTCCCACTACTCCAAGATAATTTGCATCATGTCCCCATTTCTTAACAAAAGCTACGATCATCGGCCCATTTATATCGTTGATGAATCCTCTCTTTATTTCATCACCGTTTGAAAAAACGCCTACTCTTAATTTTCTATAAACTTTTACCCTTTTTATTCCAAGACTATGAAGTATCGCAATTTCCTGCGGTTTAATTCGTCTACCTTTCTCAATAACTACTTCTCCTTCTTTAACTTCACATCCCTTTTTTAGGACATAGGTCCATGGTTTTATTCTCTCACCATATAGCAGCTCGCCTTCAACTTTAGCCAGTTCAATTTTTAAAACGGCATTTGCACCTTCTGGCAATGGGCTGCCTGTTGTTACATAATACGCTTCTCCAGGCTTAATTTTTGGTATTTTGGCAACATCGGCAAATATCTTTCCAACTATTTTGAGAGGATATTTATCCTCAGCTCTTATTGCATATCCATCCATAGTTGCCAGATTATACCTTGGTAAGGTTTTTGGTGATATTATATCTTCAGCTAATTCTCTATCCAATGCTTCATCCACGTTTACTTCTTCAATTCCTCTCTTATAATAGTATTTCGCTCTTAATTCTTTGATTATTCTTAAGGAATCATCCATGCTTATCATTTCGTACATAAATTAAATATACAATTTTATGTAAATTAATCGAAAATGAAATCAAATTTAAAGAAATTCGTCAGTATTAACAAACGTCGTTAAGAAAGCCTCGCTTTTCAAAGCGGGGATGAAGATGCAATGGCAATCGAAACATTTATATAGTGAATTATAAATAATTAATATGCAAAATGCTAAGAAGAGAGAGTTTAAATTGTATGAAAAATAATCAGCATGATAATTATAAGATATCTTCTCATTATATAACTTGCCTACTTATAAATTATAATTTAAAAGTTGAATATCAATGATAGTTATACTCTCGTGAGATATCTTAGCTTTAAAGAGTGAGACATCTTCCGCTTATCTTACTTCTATGGTAGACGATTTCATACAGGAGTTAAAAATTGGTTTTATGATAACTCCATTAGGGAGTCGGTTAAATTAATTGCGGAGTTTAAATCTCTATTTTAAATTCCTCCTTATTACGTTCCGTTAAATTATTATCAGTAAGATGAAAAATAAATAATTTTTGGAATATGTTTAATAATGGCAGGGTTAATAATAGGAAGTGCTTCTGTAAGAGCAAATAAAGTAAATAGTACTGAAATAAAGCATTTATTTTCACCAATAGATTATGATGTACGTAAATATCTAATTAATGAGCGTTCTTCAGAGGAATTAAATAACTATGCCAAATATTTAGTGAGAAAGTATAGTAAGCGTTTAGATGTTATTATAGACAAATTAGAAAGAATCACTGAAAAGAACCTAACACAAAAAGAGAAGGAGAAAATTAAATATTTACTAATAAGAGAATATTTAAGCAAAATTGATCAAGAACAACAATTTAATAGATATATCAATATTAGTAAAGAAATGGTAAAATTAATTCCAATAGGTATTTATAAAGATTCTAAGTATATTTATAAAATATATTACGCACCATTAAGTAGCAATGTTCCATATCCAATATATTACTGGATACAGGTTTATCCAGATGTTTATGGTGGTAAAGGAATAGATGATTCTGGAAATAATTATAATGTTAACGGGGGTAACAATCTCTATCAAATTTCTGTTGAATATACAACAAACTATGTAAAATACACCTTATATTTCAAAGATGAAGATCATCCAGATCCAACATGGGATGCTATCTATGATGCCTGGAGACAAATATTATATGGTAGGATTGAAGATATAGAGAGCTTTACTGTCAAAGATGGTATAATATTCTTTGATGATATTTGGGATAATAATAAAACTTATGCAGAATGGTGGGGACAATTCGTTGATTTGAGGATTTGGAGTGATTTGGAAATTATGGAAATTTTTAAAATTTTGGAAAATTTTGTTTATTGATGAGGGTGTATGGATCGGTTATATAAGGTTTCAGAGGTTGCGAAGAAGCTAAATGTTTCAACAGCAACTATTAGGAAGTGGATTAGGTCAGGAAGGTTAAGAGCGAAGAGGATAGGTAAGTTATGGATGATACCCGAGAACGAACTCAAACGTTTTTTAGGGGAGAAAGCAAAGGAAGTTCGAGCCGTTATTTATGCAAGGGTCAGCTCTCATAAACAGAAGAAAGATGGAAACCTTGAAAGACAAATAGATAGGTTGAGGAATTATTGTTCAGCGAGAGGATACAAAGTTGTTGAAATTATAACAGATGTTGCTAGTGGATTGGATGAGAATAGGGAAGGATTACGCAAACTTTTTGAGATTGTTGAGAAGAATAGAGTCGATGTTGTTGTGGTTGAATTCAAGGATAGGTTAACGAGGTTTGGTTTCGAATATCTTAAGAGATACTTCGAATTCCATAACGTTAGAGTTGAGGTTGTGGAAGAAACGGAGAAAAGCTATATGGAAGAACTCATAGAAGATTTCGTTTCCATTGTAATCAGTTTCGCCGCAAGAATATACGGGAAACGTTCCCAAAAGTTTAAGAAGATAAAAAAGGTTGTAGAAGAGGTGGTGAAGGATAACGATTAAAACGGTTGTGAAAACGGTTAAGGTTAAACTTATACCTTTAACAAAAGATGATAAGAATCAATTACTCTCTTTACTAAATGATTATACATCAATGATAAAAGAAGCTTTAGATGTTATTGTTAGGAATGATACTCGTAGCAGAAAGAAGGCTCACAAGATATGCTATCAAGTTCTAAGGAAGAGATATCCTCACTTACACAATAAGTTCGTTCAAGAAGCATATAAAAGAGCACTAGCAATGTACCGAAGCTATAGAAGGTTGTTGAATAAATGGAGGAAATTACCAGAAATGAAAAGAAAGAAGATTTCACATCCATCACCACCAAAAGTAAAGGAGAATAATGTCATAGAGCTTCATATTGATACGTATAAGCTTGAGAAAATGCACGGTTTCTTAATACTGAAAGTGTCTAAGAGTAGTGGCGTATTTCTTAAGTTTCTTATATTGAAGTATAACCACGCTATAAGATCGCTTAACGGTGCCAATCTTGGCAATTCTAAGATATTGATTGACAAGAATAATGTTTATTTGCTTTTAACAATACGTAGAAACGTTGAGGTTAATGTGCATAAAAACAAGCTCTTCATAGATGTTAACGAGAATAGTGTTGATTGCTTACTGGTAGATTATGATAAGAATAAAGCCACATTGTTCTCGATAAGACATGATATTAGAAAAATACGTACCAACTATAGGAGAATAAGAAAGAGCATACAAATGAAAGTGAAAAACCCATACCTACAAAAGAAACTCCTAGCTAAATATGGTTACCGTGAGAGAAAACGTGTAGAAGATAGATTGAAGAAAATAACCACACTATTAGCAGAGATAGGTAAGCAATATAATGCAGACCTTATTAGAGAGAAGCCCAGTGATTTAAAACTGAATGGTAAAAGGAAGAGTAAGCAACTAAATTATAGATTATCGACTTTCCCTTATCGTAAATTCATAACATGCCTCGATTATAAATTCTATGAGCGAAAATTAAACGTAGATAAAGAAAATTCCAGAAATACTTCCATTACTTGTCCTGTATGTGGTTATATTAATAAGAAAAACCGTGTTAGAGATTTATTTATATGTAAAAAATGTGGCTTCACTTTCAACATCCATTACGTCGCTTGTCTTAACCTCTTCTCCCGCTCCAATGACGGTATCGTAACCATCAGGAGCGGGAGATTATTCCTCATATCTCGTAAGACCGCTCATGTGGTAACGGTCAATGTAGCTCCCAATGATGCACCGATTAATAATGACGTGCTGAGGGAGAAGCCCGTGCACATCTCCAAAATACTCAAAATCCCTAAAATTTAGTGCACGGACAACCACAACATGGAGATATGACACGTAATTATACGTATAATACTAAAATATTCGTAAGTAATGTTTGGAATCATGCGATGGATACTTTAGACAAGAATCCAAGTATGAGTAAAGTCTGGTGGTATACATCTTGGTTTTAATTTTTTAATTTATTTTTTAATTTTTTAGTTGAGAGGAATGAAATAATGAAAATCTATGAAGTCATGTCTTTGTTCCTAATAATTATACTTGCAATAGTGATTATAGGTAAGATTTTTATAGCTTATATAAATCCCGAGGTTTTCTTTTTTGGTGAAAAATTAGGTGGTGATAAAGCTAGGATTTATTTAATAGGAAATGCTTCGGTTTGTATTTTTTTAGTAATTTTACTCTTAAAAAAGAATTATTGGAAAGGTACAATTTTAACCACTTTATATTTTATATATAATATATATGAAGGATATATATCTTATCAAACAATACCACATTTCATACTATTCTCACTTATAATATCAATCCTAATGCTGATATGTCTTAAACTCAACATTTAAGTGCTAATACTTTTGTAAGATTTAATTCACCATATTTCATTATGCCATATCAAAAAGATACAGAGATTAGCAAGGGGCTTGTTTTCTCACTATCTTACTTAAGTTCTTTTCTTAAGGTCAGAAATGATATAGGTTTTAGAAAATTTAAATTTTACTTATATTCTTCGATCATTTCTCTTCGAATAATTTCTCTATAATTTTATACTTTCTCTAATTATTTTTTAAACCACCTATTAACATAGCTGTTCATAGTTTTGTTAAGCTTCGCTTGAAAAAAGACGTTAAAACTATCTTCGTCGGTAATCCCAAAGATTTAAGAAGAAACAATAACAAAGACAAGAAAGTTAATGCTATTATCCACAACTTCTTCAGCTATAGATATATCATCCAAAGAATTAAAATCACAGCCAAAAACTTCGGTATTGAAGTTAAACCCGTAAATGAATATAATACCCCCCTCCCGTTGCACTTGGTGTGGATCAGCCTTGTTCATTAAAAAAGGTAATTGTTTAAATGTCTTAACTGCGGTGTAGAAGCTCATAGAGACGTCGTAGCTACGCTAAATATAGCCCTCGTCTCAATGATGTCCTCTAAGTCTACTCCGTAAGGAGCAGGATTAG
>JALTZH010000050.1 GCA_027051265.1 archaeon
ATGTCATTAATACAAACAACGTTTCCTATAATCTTCTAGAATTTCTTAATTAGTATGAAAAAAGATATTGAAGGATAGGTTATTATCTTAGATTTTAAATTTGATAGCCGTAATAATATAGAGTTTCACGATTTTTAAACTAGTGTTAAATTCCAATATAACATGTTTGGAAATTACTCTTATTCTTATTGAGATAATTTATTCTTTTAAATCTTTTTTAATCTTTCCTTCTTTTATCATCTTTCGCAGTAACTTCTTTTAGGACAGATCCGATAATAGACTAAAATAAGTCTTCCAATAGAAAATTGTTAGAAATTAATGAGAAAATAAATTAAATTATTTATGGAGGAAGATTTAATAAAAAAAATGGCAAACCTCTTGCTTTCAAAAGCAAAAATGCTTGAAATTCATTGCCCAACATGTAAAATACCCCTGTTTGAAAAAGAAGGAAATATTTTTTGTCCAAACTGTAATTATATATTCAATAAAGAAACACAACAAGAAGAATCTAAATCTAAAACGGAAGAATCTCGAACAATATTATTGGAACCTTTAGATGTTTTAACCTTAAAAGAAAAAGAATTACTGGAAAGATTGAAAAAGGAGAAGAACTTGAAAAGGATTGTAACAATACTAAAGGCTCTTAAACTTATTAAAGAATTAAAAGGATAAAGGGATAAAACATGTTATTCATAGAGCTTGCAAACTTTTTTGAAAAAATCGAACGAATAACTGCTAGGTCTACTATAATAGATTCTCTCGTTAATTTGTTGAGAAAAACCCCGAAAGACTTAATAGATAAGGTTATCTATTTAATACAAGGTGAAATTTTTCCTAGTTTTTATGGTATAGAATTAGGTTTGGGTGAAAAATTAACGCTAAAAGCTGTTTCATTGGCATATGGTATAGAATCATATGAACTGGAAAAGATGCTAAAAAGATTTGGAGATATAGGTAAAGTTGCAGAAATTGCAGCAAGTAAGAAAAAACAAGTTACTTTGTTTAAACAACCTTTAACTGTTAAAAGAGTTTATGAAACGTTGGAAAAAATAGCGAAAACAACTGGTGAGAAAAGTCAAGATCTCAAAGTTAGATTGCTATCCGGATTGTTTGTAGATGCCTCTCCAAAAGAAGCTAAATATTTAACCAGGATAATTCTTGGAGAGTTAAGACTTGGAGTAGCAGATATGACGATATTGGATGCGTTAACCATAGCATATGCTAAATCAATAGGTTTTAGAGATGAAATTGAAAGGGCTTATAACCTTTGTTCAGATTTAGGAGAGATAGCAAAGATACTCGTGAACGAAGGTTTAGAAGGAATAAGAAAATATAAGATAAAACCAGGTAGACCTATAAGAATGATGCTTGCACAACGAGTTGAGAACGTTAAGGAGGTTGCATTCAAAATCGGTGGTAAAATGGCTGCGGAATGGAAATACGATGGTGAACGAATACAAGCACATAAAATCGGTTCCAAAGTTATCCTTTTCTCAAGAAGATTGGAAAACATAACAAACCAATACCCCGATGCTGTTGAAATGTTGAGAAAGGGATTAAAGTCAAACGAAACGATAGTTGAAGGTGAAATCGTTGCTATAAATCCTGATACAGGAGAATTTTTACCATTTCAAGAACTTATGCATAGAAGAAGAAAACACGACATCGAAATAGCGGTAAAAAGGTATCCTATAAATATCTTTCTGTTTGATATCTTGTATAAAGATGGAGAATCGTTAATAGATAAACCTTATATTGATAGGAGAAAAATATTAGAGGAAATAGTTGAACAAAAAAATGGATTAATGTTATCAAAACAAATAATAACAGATAATTTAGAGGAGATTGAAAAATTCTTTTTGGAAGCGATTGAAAATGGTTGTGAGGGATTAATAATTAAAGACCTGAAAGGTACATATAGAGCAGGTGCTAGAGAATGGTTATGGATAAAGTTGAAAAAGAGTTATCATTCTAAAATGATCGAACCCGTTGATCTAGTGGTTGTTGGTGCATTTTATGGAAAAGGAAGAAGAGCAAAGAGTTACGGTGCTTTACTTGTTGCAAGTTATAATAAAGAAAAAGATATATTTGAGACAGTATGTAAAGTAGGATCCGGATTTACAGATACTGATATTGAAAGATTGCCAGAAATATTAAACAAATATCGTATAAATAAATGTCATCCACGAGTGTTTTCAAAAATGGAAGCTGATGTATGGTTTGAACCCAATGTTGTTATAGAAGTTATAGGTGATGAATTAACGTTAAGTCCTGTTCATACGTGTTGTTATGGTAAGATACAAGCAGGAAGTGGTATTGCGATAAGATTTCCAAGATTTTTAAGATATAGATTTGATAAAGATGCAAAGGATGCTACGACAAGTGATGAAATCTTAGAAATGTATAAGAGACAATTAAAAAAGGTTGAATAAGTTAAAGATGATTAAAAGCATGCATGAGAAAATTTAAACTTTTCTCAACATATTTGATATCAGATACTTCTATCGTTAGGAAAAACTTTCTATCTTTATATGCTTCTAATATCTTTTTAATGTTATCCTTAAGGATTCCATCACCTATTGCTAAGTGCTCATCATAGCTTCCGTTGTTATCATGTATATGTATATTTTTAAGTCTATTATCGTTTAAAACGTTTAGATATTTCTCAATTTCATTGCATGTTAAAGCATGACCAACATCTAATGTTATATATAAGTCTTCAACGTTATCTAATACATACATAAACTCATCAAACTTATCACATGTTGCTTCCAGAGATTTTGTTGCGTTCTCAAGACATATATCAACATTATAATTCTTTGCATAACGAACTATTTCTCTTAGACTTTCTATTGTTCTCTGAACTACTTTGAAACGTTTACCATACGTTATACTTGAAACTCTACCAGAATGTACTGTTAATAGCTCGCAACCAATATTATAACATAATCTTATAGAATCTTTTATTGTTTCTATGCTACACTTACGTATCCTTTCGTTTGGGTGTCCTATATTTACATCATACCATGGAGCATGTGATATTACTTTAAAATCGTATTCCTTGATTTTGTTTAATTCTTCTTCATCATACATATCGATAACGATTTCCACGTTGCTGATGTTTATTCGATTTACAAATTTGAGAAATTCATCGAGACTTTTCTCAACAAAAGGAAGAGATGAAATTGCAAGATAATCTTTAAGCATAAATATAAGAAAAAATTGTAATGGTTGTATTATTAGATAAAATTTATATATTTTTAATGTAATATTATAAGATTATCGTATAGTATACCCTTTATTGAGGTCAATTTTTTTGCAAAATATTTAATATCAGAAACTTTGCCTCTTAATATTATTATCTCCGAACATTTTCTCTTGTTTATATGAATATGAAGATTAGCTCTTATTTCGTTTAGATATTCATGCTGTAAATCTACAATCCTGTCTTCTATATTCTTTTCTTTATGATCATAAACCACTATTAATATACCTATCCCTTCCTCATCCTCTTTGATATGTTCTTCTTCATAAATAAACTTCATTATTAAATATCTTATTGCCTCAGATCTCTTAGCAAAACCTCGACGTTTTATTGCTTCATCGAATCTTTCGAGCAAACTTTTTGGCATTGATACACCGAATCTTATTATCTCTTCATTCATAATTAATATATTTAAGATAATTTTCCATTGTTAAAAATCTCATTCAACTAATGAGAAAAGAAATTCTCAGCATAATATTAATAGGTCTTCTCATATTAAATCTTGTTATCTCATACTCGATTTACAATTTACAGAAAAGAACCTTAGATATAATATCAAATATAACCGTTCAAGTAAAAACAGAAGAGGATATGTTTAGAGAGCTTCTTGAATATAAGCAACCAACGATCGATGATTATGATCCAAAGTTCAATGAAAATGAGAAGATTGTAATTTTTGAATATACTGATTATCAATGTCCTTTTTGTTCTAGACATAACTTGAACGTATTTCCTCTTATAAAAGAAAGGTATATAGATAGAGGCTTGATCAATTATGTTTACAAAGATTTTCCTCTAGATAGAATACATCCATATGCTAGAATGATTGCTTCTTATTTAAATTGTGCCTATAAAATTTATGGTATAGAAAAATATTCTGTACTAAAGGTAAAAGTGTTTAGGAATCAATCCGCTTTAAAAGAGAATGCAGAGGAATTTCTTAGAAAAATTATTCTTGATGAAAACCTTGACTATGATAAGATATCAAAATGTGCAAACAGTACTGAAGCAAAAACAGATATAGAAAATGATTTGAGTGAAATAACAGAATACAACTTTATGGGTACACCAAGCTTCCTTATAATGTTTGATTCCAAGTTAGTTACGAAAAATAAATATAAAAAATTAAAATATATTAAATCAAGGATAGAAGCTTTAGGAGTTAGATTTGATTTGGGAAAAACATATGATGGTAGATATCTAATGATAATGTTCTCTGGAGCTCTACCTTATGAGGTATTTAGCTCTATATTAGATACAATATTAGAAAGGTCAGCTGCCCCGTCCTAAAGGACAGAGCTTGCTCAATCGATTATTGCTCATTCCAGTAGAAAGTTCACAGTGGAACATTCGGACAGTTAACAAGTACTCTCTGCTGATCTTTAGAAAAAAGTAATATTAACATGATTCAATATTCTTCTCTACCTTTGAAGGCGAGATTTCCTCGCAGCAAAAGGTTTATGAATAACAAAAATCTTATCTTTCAAGATTTGTAATAAACGTAAAGATGCTTAGGTCTAGTAAGTTAACCTCTAACATACAAATGAAGTCTTGTCGTAAGGGTGTTTATGGAATAGAAAAAACTCTAATTTTAGAGATTAGATAGTTTAATTTATATATGTATGTTGTTGATTTACCATTACATAAAGGAAAATGTCCTGCATGGTTATTTCAAAGAATGATTAAACTTTCGAAAATAGTATGTGATAGAATAATTGAGGAATATTCTGAAAAAATTTTACTTGAAAGACTATCAAATCCTATATTTTTACAAGCTCTTGGTTGTTTGTTGGGATTTGATTGGCATAGTTCTGGATTAACAACCGTAACGTTAGCAGCTTTAAAAGAAGCTTTAAAATTTCGTAACGATATCACAATAGTTGGTGGTAAAGGTAGATATGCGTTAAAAACTCCTGAGGAAATAAGCTCTGTAGGAAAACGTTTGGGATTAAGTTATAAAAGAATAGAAGAACTTAAACGTATAAGTAGATTAGTTTCAAGGATAGACAACCTCGCTTTACAGGATGGATATGATTTATACCATCATTGTATGATAATAATTAGAAGTGGTGAATGGTGTATAATACAACAAGGAATGAATTTGAAATCTATGCTTGCGAGAAGATATCATTGGTATAATAAGAAGTTCTTTCTGAATGATCCCCACGATTTTATTATCTCATATAAAATTGAAGATAACGTTTTGAATCTAACATCGAAACGTAGTCAAGATGCTAGAAAAACATGCGTAGATATTGTTAAAGATAGAGAATATTTTAGGTATTTATCAGATAATTCAAACCTAAATCTTTACAACATATTTAGTAGAAAGAAAATAGTTTTTAAACATAAAATAAACTGGAAGGCATTAGAACGAGCATACGAATTACAGCCTAAAAATTTTGAGGAACTATTATTAGTAAAAGGAATGGACAAATATACGATAAGAGCATTAGCTTTAATAGCAGAGATTATATACAACGAGAATATAGATAAAGAGGATCCGGCAAAATATTCTTTTGCTTTTGGTGGAAAAGATGGCGTTCCATATAAAATTAAAAAAGAAAGAATTGATTATACGATAAAGCTTTTAACAGAATATATTGATAAAAATACCCTTAGAAAAATTTATAAAATAACAAATAGGTATTAGTTTTTAATAATTTTATAATATCTTTTATGATAGAGAAGAATATTAAAGATTATTTTTCCAAATGGAAAGGCCTCGAAAAAAGTCCGCCAAGAGTTCCTTTATCTGAAGTATTTTGGTCATGGATCGGTGCATTTATAGGAATAGGATTGGTTGCTGTTCTTCATGAAAAATTATTTGAACCAAGAGATTTAGTTTTAATAATAGGTTCTTTCGGGGCATCAGCCGTTCTGATATATGGTGCAATAACAAGTCCTTTAGCACAGCCAAGAAATTTAATTGGTGGACATTTCTTCTCCGCACTATCAGGAGTTACGTTCTACAAATTGTTTCCTAACAATATTGCATTGGCAGCTGCTTTTGCAGTAGCTACAGCAATTGCTATAATGCATATAACAAAAACATTACATCCACCAGGTGGTGCAACAGCATTAATTGCAGTAATCGGCGGTGAAAGTATTCATAAACTAGGATATCTATATGCAATAGTACCTGCAACAACCGGTGCTTTAATAATGTTGATTGTAGCATTGATAGTAAATAACATACCAACCAGTAGAAGGTATCCAATATATTGGTATTAAATTTATTTTACTTTTTATAAATATTTTTTAAAATATTTCAATTATAATATTTTTTCGTTTCTTTATCTGATTTTTTTCCTTAGGGATAATAGAGATTCACTTAGGAATGTAATAATTTTTTTAGATGTTTTATAAACGTTTCCGGATCTTTCACGGATAAAATTATTTTTTTCCAAAATCCTTTCTTCTTAACGATTTCAACACTCTTTCCATGATGTGTTACGAAGAATAATTTCTTAGACCATGGATGTAATCTTAAACCCCATCCAATATAGAGTGGAATTCTATCTATAATTCTAACATCTTCTATATCGGAAAATTTTATCGTATATCTGAACGGCCAAACAGATGCTTCAACTCTATTGGAATAAATTTTGAAATATACAGGAAACAGTATCCTATAAGATTTTTCTTCGTAAATAATCTTTTCCATAAAATAAATTATATTAAGTTAACTGTTAATCATTTCTGACCTCCTCCCCGTGCTAAATGGCAAGGGTTTCTTGCAGGGAAGTTTGTGTCTCCAAGAGCTTCTCAACCCTAAAAAGCACAGCTTAGCAAAGAACCCCATTAAATCCTCCTTCTTCAGCTCGTCTAAGTCTGCTCCTTGCGGAACTAGACTTAGGAGATTTAATTGAGACGAGAGCTATATTTAGCGTAGAGCGTAGCTACAACATCTCTATGTGCTTTTACACCGCAGTTAAGACATTTAAACAACCTATACTTTTTTAATGAACTTAGCTTATTGCAACGAAGGGCAACGAGAGAAGGTATTATATTCATTTACGGATTCAACTTCTAGGCCGAAATTTTCGGACGTGATTTTAATTTTTTGGATGATGTATCTATAGCTGAGGAAGTTGTGGATGAGAGCGTTTAACCTTATTGCTTTTATTTTTGTTTTTTCTTAAGCCTTTGGGGGTTGCCAACAAAAATTATTGTAACACTTTTCTTTAAGCAAAGCTTTATGAACCTATGCACGACAGTATTAACGTAATACTTAAACCTTTTTTATCTTATCCTATAAAACTTTCTAAGCCTTTTAGAGCTGTACCTATCATTAATTTTTTTAAGAATGCTTTGATATCAAGCAATTTTTTTATTCCAATACTACCAATCAGATAGAAGAGGTTTGCCGCTGAAAGCTATGGCTTGTTTCTTGCTTTCGATCTAAGCGGTTATTAAGCAGATAGCACCGATATCGACGAAAGCTTTTTTATAACCTTTTACTTCAGGCTTTTAAGCTTAAAGAAATTACGCTCATGCGAAATCATTTTTTTCTTATTATTTACTTTGCAACTATTGAACTTAAAATTTTCTTGAACTAGTTGTATAGATCTTTAATACAATTCTCCTTATATAGTTTAACTTATTCTATAGAAGAATCGTAAACATCTCACAGATTTTGAAAAGCCGTTTCTCCTGTTGTTTTGTTGGATGAAGCTTGAATACGTTGATTCTTTTCAATGTTTTATGCATTTGCTTCTCTGCTTTTTGCATATTAATTATTTATAATTCACTATATAAATGTTTAACCTAAAATTTTAATGCTTTCAGATCATTCATATTATTACTGAATTTTTATATCTCCCTGTGAGCTAAAGCTTCATCTTTTAAGATGGAAAAGAGTTTTTTATTTTGACTACTAAGTAAACGATAATAACAGGAAGAGTTTATATATGGAAGTGATGTAACATATTTAATTATAATAAAATTTTCTCACTTAGAAGATTTATGATAACGCTTTTTATCGAAGAGATTTCTCGTCTAAAAAATTTCAACTCCATCTTTATACTCTTAAATCTTTAATCTACTTACTCGAATCTTCTTTGACATAATTTTCGAATCATTCGATTTCCTCACTACGCTAGGAAGTGAGGGTTCCTGAGGGAGTGGAAAAGTAAGTTTGAGGGAGCGGTCTTATTTCCGTTACAGTTATCCGCTATATTGGCGGACTTGCCGTTTGTTCTTTTCGTGAACCGTTGCTACGCATGGTAAGAGAGGGTCAAATTAAATTTTAACCGTTATAATTATTGTTTGCATTTTTTACATTTTTCATTCTATATATCTTATAAATTCTTGACTGCCTTGAGTCGGAAATAATATAGATTTATGAAAGTTTAAGTTATACTAGTAGTATTGGAAGATGGAAGTAATTGAAACGGATATCTTAATAATTGGTTCAGGAGCTGCTGGATTAAGAGCATCAATTGAAGCATCAAAAAGGTGTGAGACTATTGTTGTTGATAAGGCGTTGATCGGTATCTCGAGCTCATCTTTTCTAGCAGAAGCAGGTATAAATGCAATCGTTAATAAAGAGGATAGTGTTGAAAAATTTTTTTACGACACATTAAGAACTGGTAGGTTTATAAATGATAAAAAGCTGGTGAAAATTCTTGCTGAGGAATCTTCTTCTCGGATTAAAGATTTAGAAAATTTTGGGATAAAGTTTAGCAAAAGTTTACGAAGATTAAGTGGTTCAAGTATTGCCAGAACAAAATTTATCGATAATAAAACAGGAACTGAAATTATTAAAGCTTTACTTAGAAAATCGAAAGAGTATGGAACGGAATTTATCAGTGATTGTTTTTTAATAGACCTTATATCTAAAAATGGAAAAATTCTTGGGGGTGTTTTTTACAATTTAAAAAAAGGTGAAATATTGATAATTTTTTCAAAGAAAACTATTATTTCAACTGGTGGAGCATGTAATCTGTATGAAATAACAACGAATCCAACTGTTACCAGCGGTGAAGGTATTAGCTTGTGTTATAAGGCTGGTGCCATGATTTCGGATATTGAGTTCGTACAATTTCATCCAACTAGTATTAATATTGAAGGATATAGAGGTGTAATGTTAACCGAGGCTTTACGTTACGAAGGTGCAAAAATATTAAACAAGTATAATAGGAGATTTGTAAACGAAATGGATACGAGAGATATCGTAACGAGAAAAATTTTCGAAGAAATTGAAAAAGGAAATGGACCTATATATCTTGATATCTCAAATATTAATTTGGAAGAAAAATTTCCAAAACTATATGAATTTTTAAAAAGAAATAAGCTTCCTCTTGATAAAATTAAAATAATACCATCAGCTCATTATTTCTTAGGTGGTGTTGTAATAGATGATCGTTGTAGAACAAACTTAAAGAATTTATTTGCATGCGGAGAAGTTGCCTCTGGAATCCATGGTGCTAATAGAATGGCTGGAAATTCCTTAACCGATACACAAGTGTTTGGTTATAGAGCTGGTGTTTATTCATCAAATGAAGCATTAGAAGAAAAGTTTGATCGTATTTGTATAAGCAAAAGAGAACTTTATAAATATTATGAGGAAAAAATCTTCAAAAAAAGAAAAGGAGAAAACGTATACATTCTTGTTGATGAGCTAAAGAAGATTATGTTTAAATATGTTGGGATCATAAGAGACTACAACTCCTTAATTTATGCAAGAGATCGAATAGAAAGATTATCAAAAAAAAATTTAGAAGTAGAAGATGGAAAAATATTTAATTTAAACATTGTTAAATTTTTCGAATTCAAAAACATGTTGATATTGGCAAAACTCATCATTAAAGCAAGTTTAAAAAGAAAAGAATCCAGAGGGTGTTTTTTCAGAAGAGATTATCCAAACGAGAATATTAAGTTCAAAAGAAGAATATTCCTATAACTTACTCCTTATTTTCTCTCTCAAACACTTAAGTGAGATAATCCAAGTTAATCTCTAGAAATGCAACTGGACTGTTTAAATCTGCTTCAATTAAAATCTTTGGATTTAACTCTCCAAAAATTCCTATTTGTCTATTTTTATAATATATTTTACCACATCTATTCTTTAAACAAACATTCTCATCCGTATATTCTAATTTAAAACTCACATTAAAGAATTTTTCTAAAACATATATTATAGATAATACATCATTTATATTTGCTTTTGAATCATATATCATTAAACATAGATTTTTTCTTTCCAAAACTTTTTCATCTTCAACAATTTCGAATACATTTCCGATCTCAAATATTTTTATTGGTAACTCTTTATATTTGTTAATCGTTAAGAATCGAATTAAACTTGGAATTATACTCGTTCTTAAGTTTTTGTACTCTTTTCCTATCGGATTCTGAATTTCAACAGCATTTTTATTTATACCACATTTCATTTCAAATTCTCGATTGGTTAAAGTTAAGGTTAGAACTTCGTTAAATCCCAATCCTATGAGTAATTTTCTCAACCTCTTTGCTAGTTCTTCAAATCTATCAGGTTTTGCCATTGTATGAACTTTTGGTATAGTTTCTTTAATATTAGGATACCCATACCCTATTGCAACATCTTCAATCAAATCTATTTCATGAAATATATCTACTCTATACGGTGGTATCCGAACTTTTAACGTTGAAGTATTTAGTTCTTCAACAATATAACCCATTCTCTTAAGACATTTAGATATTTCATCTATATTTAATTCTAATCCAAGAATTTCTCTTACATGATCAATTTTCAAAGGAAATTCTTCAAATCTTAAATTAGGAGTAACTACGATATTATTTTTGTCATAAATTATTTCTACCGATTTTACTTTACAACCTCTTTCAATAAGGTTTGATGTGAATATATTCATGGCTTTTTCTAAAAGATATTTATCTGTACCAGTCATTTCTACAAAAATTCTTCTCGTATCTAAAGAGATTCTTGTAAAATCAGCATTTATTATTGGAGGGAACGATATTATTCTCAGTTTTGAATCTTTTATTACAGGATATCTCTTAGCCTCTTTGATTATATAACCGTATTTTTTTCCTGTTTCATGATACATCAATATTTCATCTAACGTATATTCTCTTGTTTCATTTAAGGGAATAAACTTTTCGTGCTTTGATGTTGTATAATAAAAGGTTTTAGATAAGATTTTGTCATAATCATGAATACCTATTGCTACTTTTCTTCTATTCCTACCTAAAGCCCAATGTAAATCTTCCTGAAATTCTATTAGATGTTCAATATCCTCATCATCTTCAAATCTTACATCTTCAATTAGACATGCTACAATATATGGTCTTACATGCTTAACAGTTGAATCAACATATACTTTAATGTCTGATTTTTCTAGCTTATACTCTTTTGCTTCATCTATTTCAAGAAAATATTTCAAAGCACGTGCAACACCTTCTATACTGTATAAGTCTGGTCTATTTGGAAAGAATTCTACGTATAAATAATTCTCTTCAATATTTTCAATATCCGAACCTATTATTGGAATTGTTTCTATAATTTTTTCTCTTGATATCTTAAATTCGAGTAATTTTTCAAGTTTTTTTAAGTTGATTTTAATTACTGGCATCTTCCTCCTGCTATTGCTGGAGCAATAAAGATAACATCTTCTTCTTTAACTTCTGTATCCAAACCTTTTTTCATTCTAACATCTTCGTTGTTTATAAATATCGAAATAACATCTTTTATCTCGTTTCCTTCAAGTATCCTTGAAGCAAATCCTTTATACTGTTTATCCAGATTCATTATAACTTCTCTTAAATTTTTACCTTCAACTCTAATTTCCGCCTTATTCTCACAAAATCTTCTAAGAGGAGCAGCAAGCTTTACTATTGGCATAAAATTTATAAAAAAAATACTAAACTTTAATTTCTTCAATTATCTCCTCAATATTTTTAACCTCTTCATCCGTCGGCTCAATTCGTGCTTTAATACCTTTGTATAACGGCATCCCAACACTTCTAGTTTTAGCTGAAATCAACTTTGAAAAATAAGGACCAAAAGGTATAAAAGCTACTCCTTTTTGTTTTCCTTCCGCTTTTTTAACTTTTAGTACAACTTCACCATATTCCGTCTTAACTTTAACTCTATCTCCTTCCTTAACACCTAGTTCTTCCATATCTTCATCATCAAGTTCTATTATAGATACTGCTTCAAAATATTCCTTTGAGAATTTATCCTCTACATTCTCACCCTGTTTAATTGTTCGACCTGTAATTATGACAAATTCTTTCATTTAAACTCCTCCAAGAGTTTATCTATCTCTTCTCTTTCTATTAAATATTTGGATTTAACCGTTGATATTTTTCTTATAGCATTAACGAGCTTCTCTTCTAACTGTTTTGCTTTCTCGGAATCTATTTTAATTTCAACAGCTTTCTTTTCAACTTTTTTAATCTCCATAGGCTTATGCCAGAAATGTAATGACTCGTTAATTTTATGCTCAAAAATCAATCCTGCATCTTTTAAAGAATTCAAATAATTTGTAACAATTAAGGTGCTGAGATTTAATTTCGAAGATATTTCCTCTATAGATAGAGGTTTTTCTGAACTTTTTATGAGTTCGTATATTTCCTTTTTATGACCAAAAAGTCTTTTTTCATCAAATCTTTCTCTCTTATGGAACTTTTCTTTGAATATTTCTATCTTAATAGCATTAAATCCACAGTTTTTTATACATGTTCCACAGCCAGTACAAAATTCCTCAACAACCTCAACAGTACCATTTGAGTATGACATCTTTTCAATGTATTCTTTTCCCTTACCAGATGCAATCTCTAGGTTTTCGTAGGATATGATAGGACAAACGGTTAAACAAACGCCACAACCAACACATTTCTCCTTATCTATTATCAACTTGTATTTCATAAATTAAGAAAGATTTTATTTTGTTGCAAGTTTAAAAATAATGTGTGAATCATATCCTTACTTTCAATACTACAAGTATAGCTTAAACTCTCTTGGACCTATATCATTCCCGACCCTGAGGATCGGGAACTCACGAGATGTATATAGCTTAAGGAAAAATATGAAAAAATGGAAATAATTAAATATTAAAAATATTATAAAGTTACTTTTCATTCTTATAAGCCTTAACTTCCTGATCTTTTTCCTGTGCTAAGGTGCGGGAGCCTCTTGTGGAGGAGGTTTGTGTTTCTACAGAAAAATCGTAGAAGCACAGTTTGGTAAAGCATCCCCGTTAACTCTTCTTTCTTAGCTTCTCTAACCTACTCTTTGCGGAGCTAGGCTAAAAGTGTTTCATTGAGACGAGGGTTATATTTAGAGCATTTACGACATCTCTATAGAATTCTAACTACAAGCGAGGTTAAGGGTAATGATTATAAATTTGATATTTTATTGGTTTGTGAGAATTTAAGGTAGAAATTTTTTGTAATTGGCACGGAACATTTTAGGCATAGGATTTATTCTTGCGATTTTTTTGTATAATTTTGTATAATAATCTTTTTTAGAATTCTTAACTTTTAATATTTAATTGTTTGCACTTTTTCTCACTTATTCCTAATCCACAGGTCGTGAATGATATAGGTTCCAGAGAGTTTAAACTAATACTAGCAGTTTCTAATCTTTAGGATTAGGAACGATATAAGTTTCAGGGATCTTAAACTATATTAGTAATATTGAAAGAAAATAGTATTAAAAAATTAGTAGTGAAAGTTATAAGTTATGAGTTCTACTTCAACAGTTTCATTCTCTTCGTAACCTTCAACGTTTTCTTCAACCACTAGAAGTCCATCAGCTTTTAGCAACGATGAGATAATACCAGAGCCTGTTAATCTTATTGGTTCTATTTCGTATTCCCCATTCCTCTTATATATCTTAACTCTAACAAAATCTCTTCTTCCAAGTTCTGATGCAACTTTTCTCTTCAATTTTCCTTTAATTTTTAATTTTGGAAAACACGTATCTAACATCTTTTCAAGAACTGGTCTTACTATATAAAGAAAACCTATGATTGATGCAACCGGAAAGCCTGGAAGCAGGAAAATGAGTTTATCGTTTATCAAACCAATACCCGTAGGTTCACCTGGTCGAATCGAAATCCCATGTACAAGTAATTTTCCAAGCTCATTTACTATAAGAGGCATTATATCTTCCTTTCCAACAGATGTTGCACCAGTTGTTACAATGATATCGTAATAGTTTAAAGCGTTTATCAATTCGTTTTTAATCTTATCATAATTATCTGGTAGTATTTTTCTAATCGCTTCACATCCAAAATTTTTTGCTAGAGAATATAAAGCAAAACTATTAATATCATATATTTTTCCATAAATATATTTTTGTCCAGCTTCTATTAATTCATTTCCTATGGAAAATATCGCAACTTTTGGTTTTTTATATACTTTTAAATACCTCCTTCCTATTCCTGCTAACGTTGCAACATGATATGGATTTATGATTTCACCTTTTTTTACTATCAAATCTCCTCTCCTTATATCCTCACCTTCAAGTGATACATTTTTTCCAGGAGGTACTGATTTAATAACTTGAATCCTCTTTTCATCTATTGGTATAGTATGTTCAAACTTTACAACAGCCGTTGCATTTTTTGGCATGATACATCCAGTATAAATTTTAACCGCTTGATATCTCTTAAGAACGATCTCTTTATATTCTCCTATACTCATTTCATCTATAACTTCAAATATTAGAGGATTTGTTATACTAGCACCAAAAGTATCTTCAGCAATTACCGCATATCCATCCATCGCCGCCCTTGAGAATGGTGGAAGATTTATATCCGAAATGACATCTTCTGCACAAACTCTTCCCGTTGCATTTTCAATCGAAATGTATTCGGTCCCGATTTTTTTAACATACTTAAAAGTTTCTTCTAATGCTTTATCGTATCTTATTAAACGTTCAAAACCTTTTGTTCTTATGTCTTTCATAAAATATTAAGAAATTTCAACTCTTTCAGTTTCAATTCGATCATATGTTGGATATTCCTCGATAACGTAATATTTTAAATCTCTTCTTCTAAAATTTCTACTCAAATATCTGACTATCTCTACTGAGGTTTCGATTCTACATTTTTCTATATTTAAATAAAAATATTTTTCATCAAATTTATATCTATTTATTATATAACTTAGAATTTCTTTTAACATATCAATATCATTACGATCTATCTCTATAATACCTTTGATTAGAAGTCCATCATCCGATATCTTTTCAAAAGGTTTTTTTACGCTACGTGCCATTCTTCTTAGCCTATTTTTTAATTGAACGGTATCTTTAAATCTAGAACTACAAAAATGAATACATATCTTAACGTTTTTACATTTCTTCATTGCATTTAAAGCTGTTTCCCTACTATTTTTAACAGCATAGCTCCTCATAGATTTTAATCTATATCCCCTCTTTATCAACTCATTAGCATTAGTATGCGAGAACTCCAATTCGTTTATATTCAAAAAATCTCCACCAATATCGTTGAGTTTCCTTGCTATTTCTATAATAGTTTCTTCGTTGTTTGGTAGAGCAGGAATCTCTATTCCAGTTTTGAGTTCCAAACTTATTGCATCGTAAATACTGTTCCATACTTCACTTTCCGTATTAAGCAAATGGTATCTTATTTCGTCTAAACCTGAATCTTTAAGGATCTTTAACTTTTCTCTAGAAATATTTGATGCTGTATACATATGGATATGAAACTCTTCTCCAAATTTTTTCTTCAGAAATTTTATAAATTTAACAGTTCTTTCAAATCTTAAATAGGGTTCTCCACCTGTTATACCTGCTCCTCTAGCTTTCATTAACCTTGCTTCTTCCAATATATCATCAAAACTTTTTACTGGACGTTCATTTGCATATACAACATCTTTCCATCGCCTTTTTTCTGATAATGGACAATAAAAACATGCTCTATTACAAACTCCAGTAACAAATAACACAAGTTTTGCTCCTTTTGAACAAATTTTACAACCTTTTGGTAATTCACCTATATAATAATTTGAATAAAATCTTTTTATCATTATTATTTATGAAACTTGTCCGAATAAAAAAGAATGGACTACAATTGGAAGGATATTTGTTACCTAGATACGAGTTAGAGGAAAAGAACTACATAACGATTAAACTTAAGAACGGATACAACGTCGGATTTAAACTGGATGAAATTGAAGTTGAAGAGATTGGAGAAAAAAAGATAAAGAAAGCATATTTATCTGAAAAAATTAAACAAAAAGAGAATTTGCCTCAAGTCAAAATAATTGGCACTGGAGGAACAATAAGTTCCAAGATAGATTACGAAACCGGTGCAGTTAAACCAGCATTAACTTCTGAAGAAATTTTAAGAAACAATCCAGAATTGTTAAATCTTGCAAGAATAGATGCGGAAATCCTTTTCAACATACTTAGTGAAAACATGCAACCAAAACATTGGATTAAAATCGCTGAAAAGGTATCAAAAGAATTAAACTCTGGATTTGATGGTGTTGTCATAGCTCATGGTACGGATACGATGCATTTTACCTCCGCAGCTCTTAGTTTTATGTTAAAGAATCTATACAAACCAGTAGTTCTTGTAGGATCACAGAGAAGTTCAGATAGGCCAAGTAGTGATGCATTTCTTAACTTATACGCAGCAATACTGGTTGCAATCTCAGATATTGCCGAGGTTACCGTTGTAATGCACTCTTCAAGTAATGATGATGCTTGTTATATACATAGAGGAACAAAAGTTAGGAAGATGCATACATCCAGAAGAGATGCTTTTAAGAGTATAAATACACAACCTATAGGAATGGTGAAAAATGGAAAGATACATATATTTATGCCTTATAGAAAAAGAAAAAAAGATGAAACCGTATATGTGGATAAGACATTAAATGAGAAGGTATTCTTACTTAAAATATTCCCAGGAATTGATAAAGAAATTGTTGAAAAAATAGTGGATAAATTTGATGGTATAGTTATCGAAGGAACTGGTCTTGGACACGTTCCAGAATATTTAATAGATGTTCTTGAAAAAGGAATAAATGAAGGAAAAATTATCTGTATGACGTCACAAACAATTTATGGTAGAGTTAATATGAACGTCTATGCTACTGGTAGAAAATTATTATCTATTGGTGTAATTCCATTAGAAGATATGTTACCTGAGGTTGCGTATGTGAAGCTAATGTATGTTTTAGGAAAAACAAAGGACTACAATAAAGTAAAAGAACTTATGCTTAAGAATATTGCTGGAGAAATTTCAGATCGATCATTATATTCATGAACTGTTCTCCTCGCCACAAGTGGCAAGGATTCGCTGCGAAAAAGGTTTATACTTCAAGCTTCACAGATATGTTGATTTGTGTGAGAATTACCGATTTCTCTATTCTGAAGCACGGTACGGTTTGGCAACGTATCTTGTTAAACCCCTTTCTTGATCCCTTTAAACCTATTCTGTTACTAATTCGGCTTAGAGAGTTTCATTGAGACGAAAACTATATTTCAATGTTTAGTTATCCAAAATGATATTTAAAGACTTTGCCATCAACGTCTCCCAATTTATTTCAGCTTTGAAAAACGAGGCTTTCTTAGCGATGTTTGTAATTTTTACCGAAACAATACTTATTTGCTTAGCGATTAAGTTATTGGAACCAATGTTATTAGCTTGATAACACTTTTAAGTTATAATGTGGAGTTTCTTCAATATAAATTTTTAAGTCTAAAAATATTTTAATATTTTATCAAGAGATAACAAAATAATATAATTTCCCAAGCAAAAAATTATAGTTTAAATTAGCATGGGATTAAACGTTAAACATTTATAATTTAAAGTTATGTTAAAAAATAATTTAAAAATATTGATAAGTGGTAAAGGAGGATGTGGAAAAACATTTATAACAAATCTTTTAGCAAGAGAGTTTTCGATAGATAATTCTGTTCTTGTAATAGATGCGGATGAATCCAATATTAGTTTATATAAGATGTTAAACGTTAAAAAACCAAAAGATTTCGTGTATTTTTTTGGAGGGAAGAAAAATTTGAAAAAAAAGCTTAAAGAAAATTTGTTCAAAAAACATATAAGTATTGAAGAGATTCCAAGGGAATATTTAGCATTAAAAGATAACATTTGTATAATCTCAGTTGGAAAAATAGAAGAAGTTTTAGAAGGATGTGCATGTCCTCATAATGTATTATTAAAAGAGTTTTTACGTAACTTAAATTTTAATGGCATAATAATTATTGACACAGAAGCAGGAGTTGAACATTTTGGTAGAGGTGTTGAAAAAGAAGTTGACGTGATACTTGGAATTGCTGAACCAACATTAGATTCAATAGAACTACTAAAGAAAATAGAGATGTTTTCAAAAAATCTTAATAAAATATTTATTCCTGTTATAAATAAAGTACCACATATACTTAGAGAACATTTTAAAGATTACATGTTTATAATTCCTTACATTGAAGATGTTCAAATCAAATGTTTTAAAGGTGAAGAAATAGCTATTAGACTTGATGTAATAAAAAAATTAAAATTCGAAATATTAAAAACAGTAAATATCGTTACTAATAGAGAAAACGTATAAATAAGCGAAATACTACGTATCCACCTCTAAATTTTCATACTAAAAATTTCATAACTTACTATAATTTCGGTTTTATAAGTATTTTAAGCATTTCTGCAGAAAACGTAAGCAACGTTAAAAACAGTAATACTCCACCTAAAATCTTTAGATATATTATGCCAGCAATAAATCCTAATATAAATAAAATTAATGATGTATTTAATAAAATATATATTATTATTGATAATTTTTCACTGAACAACTCCTTAAAATGTTTCACCATTATTCCTTTTTTAATATATTCTATATAGACTGTTGTTGGAACTATATGATACATCGCACCTATTATTGTCTGAATTATAAATCCTATTAAAAGTACATGCCATAAGAAGCCAAGATCATACTTAATCATTAGATATGAGGTTCCAATCAACATATAAAACAAAGAAGTAACAAAAAATCTAGCTTCAACGGATTTTACTTTTTTCTTATCCTTCTTGAAATAAGTTGCGATCATGTTTATAAAGAACAATACTAAAAGAATAATTGTCATAATTTTGAACAATACGTTATTTGTGAGGACTAACCCTAATATTGAAATTACAAATAAATATAACAAATACTCAACTATTTTCTTACTGAAAACTTCTTTAACTAAAACCATTGGCAGCATGAAACTCATCGCACCAATTATTATGAGAGTAACACCACCCAATATCGTTAAGTACATATGAGTTATTGTTAATCCACCTAGTAATAAATTCAGAACACCAAATGTTACACCTATAGTTAATATAACAGACGAACACAAGTAATAATAGATAATATTTGGTTTAACTTTTGATCTAACAATGGTTGCAACCACATTTATCATGTAGAGATAAAAAGATATCATGAGGATTATTGAACCAATTATTCTCTCGATTATAAATATGATCATTCCTATGTTAAATAAATAGAACGTGCCTTTTTCTAATTTACTACTGAAAAGTTCACTCGAGGTTAAGACAGTAATTTGTCTGAACATTGTTGCTATAATAACCTGAGCTATGAAGCCGATAAGAATTAGATGAGAATGTAAATATTTTAAGTATAAAAGATTTGGGTTGAATAACATTAAAATTCCGAGGATAATTCCAGCTATAAAATAAATGAAAGAAGCGATGTAAAATTTATCTATCAAAATTATTCACCATGTATCATTACAGGTAAACATTTAGCACAAACATAATTTTCTTTTCCTTTAAAATGATATACAAGAATTTTTACTTCTTCCTCACTCCTACCACAATAACTACACTTCTTCATAAAATATTTTGTTATATCATCATATTTAAATTTTATCACGAAAATATAAGGTTTTTTATTTAATATATTTTAAGAGATATTTTTTAGTATAAGTTAATTTTCAAAACAAAAATATTTTAGATATTTTAAAAAATACGTTATTAATGTTTCTTTTTGATAATATCATAGACTGAATGAAACTAATAATTAATAATATTTAAACATTATAATCTTTACTTTACTTTCAGAAATTAAACCAATTGGATACCAATTAGTGCAGATAATAGGATAGTGAGGATCGTCGAGGTAGTAATAATAAGCTTTCTCATATCGTCTAATCTTTTATCGATGTAATTTCTCATGTCGTCCAATCTTTTATCAATGTAATGAATGATTCTTGTTTCAAGGTCTTTCAAATCGTTTTTCGTGGCGACGTTTGGTATAACGGATTTTAGGATTAATTCTTGTAGAGGTTTTTGCTTCGCCACCTTTATCGCAAACCCTCTTAGAAAATCCTCATCCTCTAATAATGCATCTCTTATTCTTGATATATCTATCCCCATATTCTCCATAAACTTTAATAACGTAATAAAATATTCCCAGATATATTTCTTCGAAATGTCTAAAATTTAGATAAACGGGGAAGGAGAGGGAGAAGGAAGAGAAATCTTTCTGGAAGAGTTTAAAAGAGGAGGGAGGAAGGAGAGGAGGGGGTTACGGGTTCAGGACTGGTGGAAATTTATGGAAATTTGAGGAGCTTCCACCAGTCCTTTGGGCGTTATTGATCTCAGCTTCCCCTTTCATTGGGGAGCAAGTCATCGATCTCCACCCCGATCCGGGCAACCCCGCCCAGAGCCTGTGATGCACCTTCCACCGAGAGATCATTTTATTGATCACTACACGGTAGAAGGTGCTTGGGGGCTCTGGGGAAATCCCTTCATTTATGTTGTTTATAATTTGCATAAATCCCCCTATCAATTAAATATCTCTCAAATTCTCTTAATATCTCATCATTTAAATATTTCTTTAAATAAATATTTTTATGTATTTTATCCGATAATATTCCATAAACGTTATAATAAGTGGTTTCTTTTAAATTTTTATTTTGAAATATATTATCAAAATTAAAATAAAAAGATGTGGACCCGCCGGGATTTGAACCCGGGACATTGGCTTGCGAGGCCAACGTCATTCCAGGCTAGACCACGGGCCCTCTATTAAAAAATTATAAAACTATTACTTGCAAAATTTATATT
>JALTZH010000051.1 GCA_027051265.1 archaeon
ATATTAAGGTGTACAACCTGAAAAAATAGGCTTATTAATATCTTCCCAGTAAGATGTATCCTTATCAAAATAAGTACATTCAGTAACAGAGTCTGTATTCCATAAAGATAAATCTTGATTAAATAAGTCTCAATCTTCAAAAATTCAATATAGTTCTCATACTTTATAGAACATATATCTCATGTTAGTTACTTTTGAAGTATCAAAATGATCTAATGGTTGATTAAAAGATGAACCATTATCGCTACTAAAAATGAAGATCCCAGGAGCAGCAAAGTTACTATAACCAAACATTCTTTCCATATTACTTACATTTGAGGTATCAAAATTAGTTAATGGGTGATTAAAATTTGAAGTACTAAACATATAACTCATATCAGTTACATTTGAAGTATCAAAATTTAATAATTGACTAAACCTTTTTGTATAGTAAAACATACCTTTCATGTTAGTAACCTCTTCAAGTAAAGTAGTAGGAATAGAAACTAAATTAGTAGCATGAGCAAAAGCAAAGCTTAAATCTGTAAATCACATATCACCCCAATTATCTACACTCACTAACTTTCATATACTATCTACTACACTAGGGAAATAACCAGCATATTCACTTCAAATATTTCCAAATCATGTAGAGTTACCTTCTACTCTTATAATATAATCTCCTAAACTAGCATTTGCATATGTACATGAAACTGCTGAAGTAGATGTTGTAGGGCATCAATTATCTCAATCATCTCACCAATCTATATTAGTAATATTCACAGTTCATTTAAATGGTAATGTTACTTTATCTCAATCAACTAATCAATTATAAGTTAATTGCATAGCTGTATCTGGAATAACAGGTGTTGCATTAATTACTACTTTATTATTAATAGTATTACTTATTAATGTTTGAGCCACAAACTCTGGTCATCAATTAAGCTCTACTATATCTTTTATTGTATCTTCTGATGATATAGCTGTAGAAGTATAAGCCTCTTGCACATTTTCTATTAACTCTATTTGTTTAGCTGGATTATTTACAAAATCATCTGTACTTCAACTAAAAACTATATAACTATCTGAGTTTACTAATACTAAATCTTCTGCTTCTCATATAGTTTTATAACCTCATCAATAGTTGAATGGTAAATTTTTATATCCATTATATGCTAATCTTTTATGTAAGATTATATCTTCTAATGTTCATCATGTAGAAGTTATCAAGCTTGGTACAGCTAATATATAATCTACTCATGGTGTTCTTACTTTTAATATTTTTTCATTATATGTTCAAGATATTTTTAATATAGCAGTTTCTTCGACTGCATTAGTTTCAGTTGTCAGTATATTATTATATACTAAATCACTTGATTCTACTATTCATGCTATTTGATATTCTTTTCTATCATTTGTAATTGAATATATATATTCTAGTCATGTAAGTGGATCTTTTGGTATCGTACTTAATCTTCAAATACTTCTAAATGTTTCATCTCAAAAAATTCATTGTATCCATGCCACACTTCATGAAAATGTTACATTATTTCATGATGTTGTTTCTGGGTACCTATTATTAGTTAACTTAAATAATTCAAGTCATTTTACTATACTTCACATATCTGCTACTCTTGTACCATCTCTTGCATCTCTAGAATATCATTGTAGTGATATAAAAGCTATTGTTCATAATATAGCTAATATTGTAATAACTACTATTAACTCTACTAATGTAAAAGCTTGTTTTTGAAATTGCATAATTTTTTATATTATTATTTATTTAAATATTTTTTTAATGATGGTATAATAATTTGAGACCATGATTCAAGATCATAATTACCTGACATTATCATTCATTCTAAAGTGCTTAAAGTAACAAATTCTCAGTTATCAAGCTCTCAATCTAATAATTCAAAATCTGAATTTGCAACTCTTACAATATAAAAAATTCACATATGTACTTTTCAAACGTCATTTCAGTCATCATTTATATATCATGCTAAATGAATATTTTTAATATTTTCTTCTTTAGTATTAATTTCTTCAATAATTTCTCTTACTAAAGTGTCAGACAAAATATTTTTAGCATCTTCATCTTCTCTTTCAATATGTCACCCAACTCAAATAGAAATCTTTGAATGCAATCTTGTTTCTCATGCATTACTTCAACTTCACCCTCTTTGATATACAAATATTCTATTCTCTTGATCTATCACAACTCAATATGGAAGAGGTTGTTTAAAATCAGTATTTACTTCTGCATCAGCTCTTACCATAAATTCATAATTATCTACCATAACTTTTCAAAAATTGTATTCACTAGCATCATAAAATCTTGTTTCTCTTGGAAAATCTTTAAAAATAGTACCTGCATTAACAACCATTATTTCTCTTTGCATTTTATCTTTTACTATTTGATTCATTTTATTTTTAACACTTCCTTATAATTAATATTTTTTCCTTCTAGCTTCTTCAAAAATTCTCCTATAGGACAATTCAACCTTATTTCAAATAAATTTGCTATCGTATCTTGATAGGCATTGCATCGTAAAAGTTTTGCACTCTTTATGTTTGAATTCTTCAATACACAACTCTCCGGATGAACCAATCTAAGTTTTATCTCTAACATGTGAAAAAATAAAAAGATAATTATGTGCTGAGATTTAATCTCTTTCTCTTTTCTACAATCACGTTCTCTATTATCTCTGCAGCTTTTATTGGATTATCTTCCAATATTAACTTCCCGCCAGTTAATCTTTCAACATCTTCGGTCAATAACTTAACCAAATCCTTTGCTCCAGTAACTGGTGGTATTGGAGAAACATGAACTGTTAAACCATATGCTATTGCAAATATTGCATCGATGGTGGCCTTTTGCTCCATATATTCTGGTGCAGATGCAACGACGGGTAAATCTGGAATATCAACGTTTAATTTATCGGCAACAATTCTTGCTAGATATGCAACCCTTCCAGTATCCGTACATGTTCCAAAGCTCAATACGGGTGGTATCTTTAACTCATTGCAAGCTTTTCTTAGACCATTTCCTGCAAGATTTATAGCTTCTAAAGAAGTTAATCCAGAAACTTGTAATGCAGCATTGCCACATCCCATGCTTAATATTAGTATGTTTCTTTTTATCAATTCCTTTGCCAACGTAACCGTATTGTAATCATGTGGACCATTTCTTAATGTGGTACATGATACTAGTGCAACTATCCCTTTAATATCTCCCTTAACAATATAATCTAAGACCTTATCCAAAACCCCCTCAATCACTTCTATTGAGAATCCTGCAATTATTTTCTTCTTCTTATCTGGTATTTTGTATGAGTTCTTTTTCCTTCTCTTAAAGTTTTCAATCGCTCTATTTACGATTTCTCTAACAATTTCTTCAATGTTCTCAGGTTTATAATCAAGGCCTGAATCAACACCCCTCAACCTGACCAATCTATTTACAGGTATGATTTCAAAGTTGTATTTATCTGCATATTCTTTCAGTGATGGTAATGTACAATTCATATCTGTTGCAAAAACATCTATTGCACCTGTTGCAAGTAAAAATTCCTGAAATATCCAATTTCCAACTAGACCTGAGAAATTTTTGTCTCCAATTCTTTGAATCATTTCTTGACCAGTTTCAATCGAACCAATAATTCTTACTCCTTTCGCACCAACTTTTCTTGCAGCTTCTTGAACGTCTTCTCTCTTAATATATTCAAGCAATGCAAATGCTACGAATGGTTCATGACCGTTAACTGCAATGTTTACATATTCTGGGTCAATTATTCCCAAATCTACATAAGCTTCATGAGGTTTTGGCGTTCCAAATAGTATATCTTGAATTATTTCGAGAGGTAACTGACATGCTAAACATGTTGCAATTGCCAACCTCATTCCCTTTTTTGCTAACGATATATAATTCGTATCAATATTTGTCATCGATGATGTTGCTGCGTCGAGAATTTCATGTAAAACACCACCTGGAAATATTCCCAATTCCTTCCATATTCTCTTCCTCTTCTCTGGAGCAAATATTTCAACGAGTTTACTTTCTTCTTGAGAATATCTATGTAAGTCTTCCCATATGAAATTTGCAACATCCATTGCTATCTCTTTTATATCTCTTCCTTCAGTTTTTATTCCAAGTTTTTTGGCAAACCATATTAATTTCTCCTTATCTTTTATATCGAACATTTTCGATTTATTTTCTGCAACTGCTTTAAGTGTTTTAATTGCTTCGATTGCATGATGCGTATATGCTGATGCACCCAATATATGTCTATGAAGCATATTTCTCATTGCCATTGCATTTGCATCTATTCCACAAGCCCCATATTCTGTGTTCTTCATTATTCTACAAGGTCCCATGCTGCAAAGTTGACAGCTCAAACCTTGCATGCAAAATATGCATTTGTTTTTCTGTTTTTCATATCTATCGAAAACATTCGTTAATCCAGATTCTTTCACAATTTTATACATTTCTTCGACCGATTCGTGATAGCTGCGAGACATATTCATTTTTTAATTTATAAATCCTTCAAAGTTTTCCCGAAAATTTTCATTTATATTCTTAAATATTTTCGAAATTATATATGCTTGAAGTTAGAGCTCCGTTAAAAGTTATATTATTTGGTGAGCATGCCGTCGTTTATAATAGGCCATGTATTGCAATGGCGATAAATAAATATGTTAGAGTAAAGATTAAAAAGAGGAACGATTCTTCGATAATAATTCGTTCCAAAAATTTTGGAATAGAACTAAGAAAAGATATTGATAACATTTATGATAATTCCTTACCCTATGTTACAACTGCTATTGAAGAAGTCTTCAAATATTTAGATACGCGTTTTGGAATTGAGATTGAAATTGAAACGGAAGCTCCGATTTCAAGTGGTTTAGGAAGTTCTGCAGCAGTATCTGTTTCTACAATATATTCAATACTTAAGATTTATGGCTATGAACCAAAGAAAAGAGAGGTATCAAATCTGGCATATAATGTTGAGTTAAAAGTTCAGGGAAAAGCTTCGAGAACGGATACATATATATCAACGCATGGTGGTATTCATTTTATAAGAGGAAATAACTTTGAGAGAATAAATTCTAAAATTTCATTAGTAATATTAGATTCGGGAGTTAAAAGAAGTACGAGACTATTGGTTAATATGGTTAAAAGGATGTATGAAA
>JALTZH010000052.1 GCA_027051265.1 archaeon
TATTGAAGAGATTTCTCTTCTCAAAAATTTTACTTCTTCCTCAATGCTCTCGAATCTCTTATCAACCTGCTCGAACCTTTTTTCGACATAACTTCTAAGCTCTCTTATTTCTTCATAAACATGCTCGAATCTCTTATCGACATAATTTTTGAGGTCATCAATTTTTTTATCGACTTCGTTGAATCTTCTGTTGGTATCGTCTTTAAAATCTTCTAGAGTTTTTCTCATCTGACTAATGATTAGGAGTAGGACTTCGGCATCGCTTAGTTTCTTTCCCTCCCTGATTTTATTAACTATTCTTTCAAATGCTTCTTTTATAACTGTATCGATAAGAGTTGAAATCATATCTATATTCAGTTGCCTTTTTATAACCTCGGAAAATATTTTAAAGAATCTAGCCGATATAATCTTTGCAGAAAAAAATAAAATTTTTTATGGAATTCTTTAATCGTGAGAAAGAGATTCAAGACCTGTTGAATATGATAAAACAGGAACCGAATCTTATAACGTTTATCTATGGGCCGATAAATTCTGGCAAGACTGTTTTGATGCAATATTTAATTGAGAATGTTTTGCCGAAGGAATACGTTGCATTTTATATAAATTTGAGGAGAGAAGAGGTAACGAAGGAGGAAGAGTTCTATGAGATATTATTCGAGACGTATGAGGAAAGGGGAGATTTCTTTGACAGGGTAATAAGCAGGTTGCCAAAAATTAGTTTTGGTATTCCTATTCCTTTTGGGACATTTAAATTGATGTTTGAAAAACGCGAAAAAGACTATCGCGGAGTCTTCCGTTATATCATTAAAACCCTGCAAAAACTTAAAGAAAAAGGTCTCAAACCTATAATAATATTCGACGAACTACAAGTCATCAAGGATATTAAAATAAACGAACCTCTCATATACCGGGTCTTCAATCTATTAATTTCTCTTACAAAAGAGCTCAAGCTTTGCCATGTCTTTGCGATAACTTCAGACTCAACTTTTATTGAAAGAATATACAATGAAGCGATGTTGCAAGGTCGTTCAAGATACTATTTGGTGGATGATTTTGATAAAGAGACTGTTAAGAGAATATTACGCGAGAAGGGATTTAGCGAAGAGGAGATTGATATGGTTTGGCATTATTTTGGAGGGAAGCCGATATATCTCGTCGAAGCTATACAATCGAAAAAAATTGGTAGAGATGTTAAGGAGTTATGCGAGGAATTTTACAAATTGAGAAGGAATCAGATACTTGATTTACTTTACATTCTTAGGAGAGAAAATGTTGAGATGTTTAAGCGAGTAATCGAAGTATTGAAGAATTTTAAGGATAGAAACGAAATTGTATACAAGGAAATCACACCCAAAATCCTCTGGCTTATAAACAAAAACATTCTATTCCTAGAACCTGTTAATAGAATAATCAAACCTCAATCATACCTCGAACTACTCGCCATAAGAAATATCCTAAAAGAGTTTAATGTTTGATTTTTCACTTCTTTAGAAATTCCTTAAAAGAATCTTAGCTTGTTTATCTCCTTCTAAAACCCTAACAAAAACATTTGAATCAATAAATACCCCATTCATTTTCCACTTCCTTTAATATTTTGGACAAGTCTTTTCCTTTTAAAATACCAAAAGCCTCTTCCAAAATATCTTCCTTTTTAGGAGTGGAATATTTGATTAATGTTTTAACAATCTCCTTTATTAGATTTTCATCAACACAATCCGGTACTTCAATTACTATTCTCCTCATAATAATAATTCATCTCTTGTTTTTTATAAATTTATTACTTCGAGGAAATCTATTCTTTTAAAGTCTTCATCGAATGTTGCTATTCTTTTTATCCCATAATATTTACATGTCGCAGCTATAAGGGCATCGTTCGGTAGCAAGCCGTATTCTTTCACGATTTTAAACATCAATACGTGAGATGCTGGAGAGAGAACTTTTATATCATATTCCTCTACAATCGTTGATATATCGGATATAACCTCCTTAGAAATATGTTTAATGAAATCGGGATTATCTCTAAGATATTTTAACAAATCATAATGTTTTTTAATTCCAGATACAATTTTCGCTTTTTCAGTATATATTATCTTATATTTCATTCTTCAAACAGCAATTTCTTCAAATCTTCTTCATCCTTTATTTCATAAATTCTTCCTTCTCTAATATCATGCAAACTTCTCTCTATTTGTAATTTAAACTCCTCATTCATTAATACTTCTAAAGTTTCCATCAAAGATTCCAAAAGTTCCATCAACTCTTCAAAATCTTCTTTGGACATCTCAACTACATTTCCTTTCTTAATTACGGTTATTATCGCTACAAAAATATTATTATTTCTTGCTACTTTTAATTACTTCACTTCAGATAATCTTTTTAAAGAGCATATTTTTCATATCTTTCTATTCAAATTAATAAACCATTTGTAACAGCAAGAAACTCTTGCATATATAGGTTTCTCACTCAGCTACCTCATGTTTGTCAGTGGCTCATTCGTAGCTACATTAACAGGCACTACGGAGCCCGTCTTACGAAATATGAGGGATAATCCCTTCACGGTTCTGACCTCCTCCCGCCCTGAAGGGCGAGGGTTCCCGCAGGGAACACCCCACTCCACCGTCTCGCAGCGGTTTCACGGGGCAGAAATGATTAACAATAAAAATAAACACTCCGTTTAAAAAGCGAAGCTTCTAAGGAGGTGTGATTTTTCATGTTAATAAAGGTTTTATAGTATGGAGGCTGAGGAAATTAAGCAGATTGTTAGAGAAGTTTTGAGGGAAGAGCTACCAAAAATCGTTGATGAAATTTTGGGATACTTAATTCCAGAGGAAGAGCCGGAGGATGAGGAGAAAAAAATTATAGAGGAAGCTGAAAAAGATTTTGAAAAGGGTGAATATATTTCTCTTGAAGATTTCTTGAAGAAATTTTAAATGTTTAACGTCATTATTAGGAAGAGTATTATAAAGAAGATTGATAAATTAAAACCTTACGAGAAAGAAATAAAGAGAATTCTCACTTTATTATCTGAAACACCTATTATTAAAGGAAGAACGGTTAAACTTTCCGGATATGAAAACACTTATCGTATCAGAATTGGTAGGATTAGAATAATTTACAAAATATTTTGGAAGGAAAAAAATCGTTTATGTTATGGATATCGACTTTAGAGAAAAGGTATATTAAAACGCATGCCTTTATAGATTCTAACGTATATCTTTGAGCTTAAGATATAAGCATTAAACTTCCACAACCTCCAAGAAATCAACTCTTTTAAAATCTTCATCGAATGTTGCTATTCTTTTTATCCCATAATATTTGCATGTCGCAGCTATAAGGGCATCGTTCGGCAGCAAACCGTATTCTTTCACGATTTTAAACATCAATACGTGAGATGCTGGAGAGAGAACTTTTATATCATATTCTTCTACAATCGTTGATATATCGGATATAACCTCCTTAGAAATATGTTTAATGAAATCGGGATTATCTCTAAGATATTTTAACAAATCATGATGTTTTTTAATTCCAGATACAATTTTCGCTTTTTCTTTTATAAGAACATATGTTACCTCTTCAATAACATTTATAGAAGTAACCAACTCATAATCTTTTAATTTTTCAAAAGCATCTACACCATCTATGAAGAATGCCAGGAAAACAGAACTATCTACGAATATGGGTTCTTCTGTCATAGATTTCATCTCTTAGCTCAAGCATATCCACTTTTATGCTTTTATATTTTCCTCTGAGCTTCTCTATATCTTCCTCAATTCTTATTTTTAATTCCTTACCTTCCTCTAAATCAACCTTTTCCAAAGGTTTGAATACACCATTTTCGTAGATTACCCTAATTACTTTTGGCATATTATAATCGTTTATCTTAACCTTATAAGAATCTTTCTTCCTGCTTCCAATTAAGAGAATCAACAAGAAAAAACTTCTCGTATTTGATTACGAAATGTCGCTAAGAAAGCCCCGCTTTTCAAAGCGGGGATGAATTAATGAAGGTTTGGAAAAGCAACGACAAGCGAAACATTTATATAATGAATTATAAATTAATTAATATGCAAAAAGCGGAGAAACAAATGCATAAAACGATGAAAAGAACCAACGTATTTAAGCTTCATCCAACAAAGGAACAAGAAAAACATCTTTTTAAGATCTGCGAGATGTCCACGATTCTTTGGAACAAGCTAAACTATATAAGAAGACAAGCGTTCTTCGAAGGGAGATTTGATTGGAAGAAAGGAGTTAATGATCTATACGAAGAGTTTAAATCAATTTTAGGCTCAGCTACTGCACAGCAAATAATAAGGAAGAACAACTTCGTTTGGAAAAGCTTCTTCAAGCTCAAATGGCTTCAAAGCAAAAATATGCTACCAAAGCACATTAAGAACATATCCCCTCCTCGTTACTGGAAAGATAGAGAAGCTGGTAAAAGAAAACTTATGACAATAGTAAGAAACGATTGCTATCGAATAGAAAAAAACTCCAAAGGCAAAAAATACTTAATATTTAAAGGCATGAGAATTAGAATAACTGGCAAAGCTAAATGGCAGGGTAAACAAGGACAATTAGAAATCTTCTACGATGACTTAACTAAAAACTGGTATGCTCATCAAACCATCGAAGTTGAAAAGCCTGAAGCAAAAAGTTACAAAAAAGCTTTCGTCGATATCGGTGCTATCTGCTTAATAACCGCTTGGATCGAAAACGAAAGACAAGCCATTGCTTTCAGTGGCAAACCCCTACTATCAGACTGGTGGTATTGGAACAAAAAAATCGCCCAACACCAAAGCCTCCTTAAAAAAATTAATAACAAACATACCTCCAAAACCCTTAGAAAGTTATACAGAATAAGACAAAAAAGGTTTAGGCATTACGTTAATACTGTCGTGCATAGATTCGTTAAGCTTTGCTTGAAAAAAGGCGTTAAAATAATCTTCGTCGGCGATCCCAAAGGTTTAAGAATAAACAACAACAAAAGCAATAGCAAAAAGGTTAACGCTATCATCCACAACTTCTTCAGCTATAGGTATATCATCCAAAGAATTAAAATAACAGCCGAAAACTTCGGTATTAAAGTTAAACCTGTCGATGAACGTAATACCTCCTCTCGTTGCCCTTGGTGTGG
>JALTZH010000053.1 GCA_027051265.1 archaeon
AAAGTATAAAATTGAAACGTTAAAAAACTAATGCTTTTTATGGAGGAAAAGCTTAAACTTATCAAAGAGATAATCCTAAACATGGCAAAAAAATATAACATCGAGGTAGACAAAATCATCTTATTCGGCTCGAGAGCAAGAGGAGATTACAGAGAAGATTCCGACTGGGATTTATTAATCGTTATTAAGGAGGAGATTAGAGAGGATTTCAAGAAGAAACTTTTAATCGAGATTCATAGAGAATTGGTGAGGAAAATTTTTGAGCCTTTTGATGTTATAATACTTAATAAAGAATATTTTGAGAAATATAAAAAGATTTATGGAGATATAGCTGGAATAGCAGTGCTTGAAGGGAAAATTATATGAGGGAAAAGGTTAAGGAATGGATTGAAAAAGCTGAGAAAGATTTAAGAGCAGCAAAAATACTTTACAACGAAGGGATACATGATTACACATTATTTCATGTTCAACAAGCCGTTGAAAAATATCTAAAAGCATTTCTAACGTTACATAACATACCTTTCAGAAAAACTCATGATATAACATATTTGATTGAAATTTGTAAGAAAATCGATAAAGAATTTGAAACACTTTATAGAATTGGTGCAGATAAATTATACCCAATAGGTACACTCGTTAGATACCCTTCTCCATATAAAATTTCTAAGGAAGAAGCAAAGGAAGCGATAGAAATAGCTGAAAAGGTTAGAGAGTTTGTTTTGAAAAAGCTTGGGATAAAGGAAGGATAATATATGGAAGAGAGGCTAAAACATATTAGGGAAGATGTGTTGACCATTACAAAAATAGATTTTTTTTCGGATTAGGAATAAGATATTTGCCAATTGTTTAGCCTAGATAGCATTTTTTATATTTTTATGGAGATCGTCCAAATATCTAAGGAAGAGTTAAAGCAAATTATTGAGAAAATTGTTAGAAAGGAGATAGTAAGGGTTATTGAATTGATAGAAGATATACTTCTAACTCCTGAAGAGAAAAAGTTTTTGGAGAATGTTAAGGAAAAAATAAGGAAAAAGATTATTCGGAATTTATACCTATAGAGGATGTCAAAATATAAAGTTTTTATTACAAAAGACACTCAAAGGTTTTTGAGGAGAATAGATAGAGAAATTGCGAATAGAATTTTAGATAAAAATAAAGCAACTGGAAAATTTTAAGGAATCGCATCTCGATATAGTTCCAGTTTATGCGGAAGAGAATACGTATAGGTTAAGGATAGGAAAATACAGAGTTCTTTTCTATGTTAATGAAAATGAAAAAGAAATTGTCTTCAAAATTGTTTATTAAAATCTACATAACCTCTAATCGTTAGAATATTCTCAAAATTAAAACCATCCATCTACTTTATGAAAAATCAACAGAAAAAAGCTAATCAAATTATTTTATAAAAAAAATACTTTAGAAGAAATAGCCTAAGCATTATTTATTTATTAATTTATCTTCGATAATATTCATATTGAGTTATAAACAATTAAGGAGAGAGGTTTATGGGAATTCTCTTTGAGATACATTCAATACTATGCAGAATTATAAGGACAACGAAAAATTATTAGAAGTATATTTTTGAGATAAAGCATCCTGAATCTTTTAAAAAGATGGGATTTGAAAAATCGATAAGATTGGTTAAAGATACTTTGAAAGATCCCGATATCATTATTAGAGAAAGAATTGATCCAAATGTTTACATATATTATAAATGTTATAAAAAATTTTATTATATATGTGTTGTCGTGAAGCATTTAAACAACGAAGGATATATAATTACAGCATACATAACGGATCGTTTAAAGAGAGGTGAAAAGATTTATGAAAAGAATAAGGGTTTATTACGATAAGGAAATGGATACGCTTGATATATGGTTTGAAGATCCTCCGGAGGAAGGTTTCTCACGAGAAGTAAGCGATGGTGTTATATTGAAGTATGATAAAAATGGTAAAATCGTTGGTATTGAAATCCTCTTCCTTTCAAAACAGAAAAAGCTTCCAGATGATATCGGTAAAAAGATTAAGGATTGTTTAAATGAAATCGTTGCCGCTATTAAATCCGTAACCTAAGATAACGATGCGAAAAATCTTCCAACAATTAGTATTCTACATCAAGAAGACACCTATTAAGGTAAATAAGAGAGCAACAAGGATGGTTAATCCTATTCCCATGAATTTTCTTAAATCTTCTTCGATTTAAATCATCGATCCTTTTATCACTTTAATGTACAAGCCTAGTTTCCAATTCTTTGAGATTATCTTTTTTGTAACGTCTCTCGGAATATAGGAGTGAAAATGTATGAACATCGTTTTACTAACTTCTTCTTGAATTCCTTATACCTTACAATTACAGATATTATAACTTTGATATGTATTCCTTTATTATTATAGTCAGATATCTTATGAAAAGCCTCCGAAATTATATAAATTTTAAATTTATCATATTTTAAATTTTTAATGCATTTTAATGCATTAAGTAATTTTTAATGTAGCAAGATAATATTATTAATATTTATGGAAAAAAATAGAACAGGCTTGGAAATATTTGGAATCGTATTGACAATTATCTTAATTGTATTTTTACTCTTCTCAACATTATTGACAGTTGAAAAGAAAGAAGATTCTAAAACTATAGAAAAAGAAAAAGAACTCAAGCCTGAAAAAACGATCACTAATAAACCTAAAGAGAAAAAAACACCTGTGAAAAAAGAAACCAAAACAAAAATTGAAATGAATATAAAACCACCCATTCCAGAAGATTTCAACGAATCATTATACAAGAAGAAAGTTATATTAAACGATGATTTGGCAGCGATTTTTAACAACCTCGATCCAATCGCTGTTAGATTATATGACGATACAAAGGATAAAATCTCCGGCAAAGATAGTTTAAAAATTGTTCAAATAGGGGATAGAAGCTATTGGCCTTTAATCGATTACGAATTTCCATCGATTCAAAATTGGTCAGGAATAGAATTCTTCAGCTTTTATTTTAAAGGAAATAAAACCGGATTAATATTCGATGTATACATCTATTTCAATAAGAGATGGAAGGATTACGTTGTTTTCAGATTCAAAGATATTTACGAAGGATGGCAACGTTTCGTCTTTTCAACAAAAAGGAATATAATAAAAAGTGGTAACGTTGATTGGAGCAAAGTTTGGAGAATAAGAATAACGAATAATAACAGAAAATTCAAAGGAACGTTTTATTTCGATGAATTTTCCATTTGGATTAATGAAACCGTTAAAAATGTATCAAAGAAACAAAATGCTACGAGAATTGTTGAAAAGAAAAAGAAAACGATTTACAAAATTAGGGATGAAATCGTAAGAGGAAACCTTGCAGTCAAGCTTATAAAGTTTTACGATAGATACGAGATTCCCTACCAAATCGGTAGGTATACATATTTCGAGCTTTATTCAGCGGTTAAGATCCGTGTTAGAAATGTTGGAGAGAAGGAAATATTCCTAAAATTCCTTCCCTATAAACCCGTGTTGATAGATGATAAAGGTAGAACGTATTATTATAAATTCGTAAAGATAAGAAAACCTTATGGTATATGGGAAGAGCATCCGGAACAATTAAGACTTAACGTATTATATCCAAATGCATCTGTCGAAGGATTGATATTCTTTGAAAAAGAAATTCCGGTAGATGTCAAAAATTTAACACTAATCCTATACCTCAATTATAATAGATACGAATTTAAGTTTAAATCTTATTAAGGAAGCATCTGATAGCGAGTTGATTGAGTTTGGATTGCAACTTGACGAGTTTTTTCTCGGATCGATAAAGAGAATGTTTTTATTTACAAAGAAAGATAGTTCATCTTTTCATATTTAAACGAATCTCCGTGAAGAAATCTTTTTAGCACGGAAATTTATGCCGTTATTTTTTATACCAATAAAATACTAACTTTAATAGATAGAAGAACTGCAAGAATTGCGAATCCATTCTCATGAATTTTCTCAAATCGTCTAATTATTTATCAATGAATTCTCTTTCCCCTACAATACTTATTGCAACACCATGTAAAAAGTCTTATTATAAAAATCTCGAGTAACATAACGTTTTAAAAATATTTTTTAGGGTGATGAAAAATTTATGTTTCTCTTAGAATTATATATTTGAAGATTTTTTAACACGTATTAATCTCTTATTTTATTTCATTTTGATTTATCATCGTTAACATTTAAGCATTATACATGCTAAAGAAGGAAATTCTAAGGCTTTTGAAGGAGGACGAGGAATTCAGATATGCAGTAGCAGGACTTATAGGATTAGACAAAATATTAAACGAGCTTAAAAAAATTTGGGAAGAAATTAAGGCTTTAAGAGAAAACCAGGAGAAATTATGGGAAGAGGTTAAAGCTTTAAGAGAAAATCAGAAAAGACTCTGGGAAGAGATTAAGGCTTTAAGAGAAGGTCAGGAGAAACTTTGGGAGGAAATTAGAAAAATCTGGGAAGAGATTAAGGCTTTAAGAGAAAACCAGGAAAAACTTTGGAAAAGCATCGAAAAATTATGGGAGAAATATGACCAACTCGCTAAAGGACAAGAAAAACTCTGGGAAAAATATGACCAACTCGCTAAAGATCAGGAAAAGCTTTGGGAGAAATACGACCAACTCGCTAAAGGACAAGAAAAACTCTGGGAAAAATATGATCAATTAGCTAAAGGACAGGAGAAGCTTTGGAAGGAGAATAGGAAGATATGGGAGGAGATTAAGGCTTTGAGAGAAGATTTTTTGGCGATGAATCGGAAGCTAGATGCCTTAGGAGCAAGGTGGGGAATAATGAGCGAGGCAGCATTTAGGGAGACGTTGAAAGGAATTTTGGAGAAGGACTTTAAGGCAAGGGTTGAGAGATGGGTATACGATGATAAGGAAGGATATGTATTTGGATATCCAAGCATAGTGGAAATAGATTTGGTAATAAAGGATCATAAGATAATAATCCTCGAAATAAAATCCCATATAAGAGAGAGTGATATCTCAATACTATACAGAAAGGCAAAATTCTACGAAAAAATTACCGGTAAAAAGCCTGATGAAATCATAGCCTCATCTCCCTATATTGACGAGCCCGCCAAAAAAGCCTGCGAAAAGCTCGGAATCAGAATTTATAC
>JALTZH010000054.1 GCA_027051265.1 archaeon
TTCATATACCTTGTATGCATCTATATAATACTACACTGCCTCAGGAAGCATATCAAAAATATTTTAAAAAAATTTACAAGCACATGTATCCAACAAATAGAAAAATATTAAAAATAACATCCTCAGTTAACTTTTTATACTTTCTAGGTGCTCTCTCTAGTAATCTCTGCAATGCATGTTTTGTTATAATTACGTTTATTTTCATACTATTTTAAAAGAGGTCATGAAATTCTTCAATCGATTCAAATAAATAATAGTATGGACTTTCTTTACCTTTTTCAAGCAAATCATCTATTGCTTTCATTCTCTCTTTAAAAGCTTCCAATTTCATTTTGTTAAAAGTTTTTACTATTCCTCTATCTTCAAGTTCCTTTTTTATCTCTAAGAACATATCAATGTTTCCATCCAAAAATTTACTCTCATATAAAATTTTACATGAGACTTTTTTTTCAAAAGTATCAAATTCCAAATCGTTTAAAACATCGCTATACTTCTTAATTTTGAAATCCAACTCTTCTCTGTAAATTTTTAGGTATAAATATTTTTTCTTGAGCAAATTTTTCTCAAAATCTTTAACTATTTCTTCATCAACATCATCACTAACTATAACAATTATATCTAAATCTGAGCCGTTCACCAACTTCGATATACCTTTACATAATCTAGGTTCATCATGCGCCATTCCTATTGCTACGTCTCCTCCTATTATAGCTAGGAAATCATCTTTGAATTTATAATCGTTGAAAATTTCTTTTGCAAGATTAAGTTTTCTATTACTAATCTCTTTTATCCTTTCTCTAAGAAGTTTAGCTTTATTTTCAACCTTCTCTAAACTTAAACCTATAACGGTATATGTTATAAACTCCCTTTCTATAGAAGGCGATAATCTTGCCTGAGATTCAAGCTTTTTATCCAATCTCAGATAATGTTCGGCAACGCTCCTCTTAATTATGTTGTTATCTTTGTGTATCAATCTCCATGCATCAAAAGTATCGGTTTTAAGAAATTTTACAACATCCTTTCCCACTCTAGGTTCTAGAAGGAATTCATACAAACGCCTTTGCAACATCATCTCTACTAATAATTCCAACTAATCTATTAGCTTCGTTAACTACTGGAAGTCTACCTATTTCCTTTTCTACCATTATTTCAAGAGCTTTCCTAACAGTTTCGTTTTGTTTTATTGTAATTACAGGTGTTGTCATCAATTTTTTTAGAGGTACATGCTTTGGTGGCATATCATCTAATGATAATCTGATAAAACCTCTCCTTATTAATGTACTTCTAGTAATTATCCCTATTACTTTTTCGTTTTTGACAACAGGTATTCCTCCAAATTGATAGGTACTCATTATTTCGATAAGCTTGTTTATGTTTTCGTTTATTCCAACCTTTACAACGTTCTTTGTCATTATCTCATGAACGAATTTTATTTTCTCTTTTATAGCATGTCTATGAATAGCTTCCAATACGTTATGCATAGTCAAGATACCGAGAACGTTTCTTTTCTCATCTATAACAGGTAATCTTCCTATTCTATTCTTTAACATTAATCTTGCAGCATCTAATATATCTTCGTTAGGATAAGTAAAAACGACATCTTTTGACATTATATCCTTTACAAGAAATCCAGTTTTAGTTGGTAATTTTATCAAATCTGAAATCGTTATTATGCCGGAAAGCTTATCGTTTTCATCAACAACTGGAAGAGATTTGATTCCAAGCTCTCTAAAGATAGCTCTTGCTTTAGATGCTAGTTCATCTTCTCTTATAACAACAACGTTCTTCTCCATAAAATCTTCAACTTTCAAATTAACCACCTGTTAATTCATCTCTACATGTTTCACATATGTATTGTCCATTCAAGTAATATATTCTAACACCTTTAGCACCACAGACTTCGCAGGTACCTCTAATAGGGTTTGTTATTCTATATTTTTTCAGTGATCTCATTTTAAAGTATTCATGCAATATGGTTAACATTTCGGGAATCAGTGTTAATATATCTCTTTCCGTAATTATCCCTTTGAGTTCATCATTTTCAATTACGGGTAATCTTCTGATATTCTTTTCTTTCATAATTCTTATGGCTTCATAGATACTATCCAAAGGTTTAATGGATATGAGTGGTGATGACATTATATCTCCAGCCTTTACATCGCTTGGTTTTAAATTTTGTGCAACAGCTTTGTAACAAATATCTCTTTCCGTAATTATACCTATTGGTTTGTTGTTTTCCATAACTATAATTGATCCTATATTTTTTTCAGACATTTTTTTAGAAACGATATCAAGTGAATCTTCAATATTACAGGTAACGACATCCCTCCTCATTATATCGGATACCTTAATATCAAATAGGTTCATAAGGAACACCTTCCAATATTACAATTAATATTTATTATAAAATAAAAAAATATTAAAAGTATATTTTTATTAAAATAAATAATAAAAAGATGTAGATATAACTTGACCTCTTCCTCACACTGAAGTTTACTCCACAAACCTCCTACCATTACTCTCCAATTCATTTCTGTCCTAAAGATGGAACTTCTTTAGCAGCATTTTATAATAGTAGTTTATTCTTCAAACAATAACCATTTTCCATCTTCAAATACAATCTCATCATCGAAATATATTTTGCTACCTTTTTTTCTCATATCTTTTATTAAATCCCAATGAATTGCAGAATCATTTTTACTACCTGTTTCTTTATATCCACGTCCAAGAGCAAGATGTATTGTACCACCAATTTTCTCGTCAAACAGTATATTTTTGACTGCTCTCTTAATATTATAATTTAATCCTATGCCAAATTCTCCAATACGTTTTGATCCGATATCGGTGTTTATCATCTTCTCTAAAAAATGTTTATTCTTTTCAGCATTGTATCTAACAACTACACCGTTTTTAAATTCAAGATATATGTTTTCAACGATTTGTCCCATTTTAACTGCAGGCATATCGAAGAATATTCTTCCATTAACACTGTCTTCAATTACACTTGTAAAAACTTCACCATCCGGCATGTTATGCTTTCCATCTGCAACAATTATGTTTCTACCTTTAATACTAAACTCTAAATCCGTTTTCTCACCGACAATTCTTACTTTATCAACTTTTTTCATTTTATCTTTAATGATGTTTAATCTCTTTGACATTTCTCTCCAATCCAATAAACAAGCGTTAAAGACAAAATCTTTGAATTCTTCCAAAGACATCTCCGCCTCCTGTGCTAATGCTTCAGTTGGATAATCAAATATAACCCATCGCGTCTTTTCAACTCTATAATCTAAAATAGGTTTTAGAACTTTCATTCTTAAACTTATTCTTGAAGAATCTATATTTGTTAATTCTCTAGTATTGTGCTCACCGGCAATTAATATATAGACATCTGTTCTTTTTATTTCTTCATATTCATGTTCAGGGAACCATTTGAGTTGTTTTTCATTTGCATACTTATAAAATATATAAGTTTGTCCAGGTAATTCGCATCGAATCCATGGATAGGCACCTTTTAGTAAACATTGTTTATAAACTTCTAATGCGAGATCTTTTGCCAATGGAGATGTTCTTATTAAAACTCTATCATTTTCTTTAACCTCTGTTGAATAATCAACTAAAATCTTTGCGATTTTTTCAATTCTGATATCCATAAATTATCAAACAGATTTTAAATAGAAAAAGAATTCACTACCTTTATTCACTTCACTTCTTATATGAAGTTTTGTTTCATGCATTTCAAGAATTCTTTTAACCAATGATAATCCTATACCTAAACCACGAGGTTTTCCTTTGAATATATCTTTCGTTTGATATAAAGGTTCCGTAATTTCTTTCAAAATATCCTTCGGTATTCCGATACCTGTATCCTTCAATATAATTTTGAACTTATTATCAACTTTTTCACTTGTAATTTCAATTAATCCACCTGGTCTGTTAAATTTTATTGAATTTTCTATCAATTCTTTCAGGGCGATTTTTAGTAATCTGTAGCAACCATATATTTCATGCGACTTATCTATTTTAATTATAATCTTTACATTTTTTCTTCTTAAATCTTCCTCATATTCCTTTATAACTTCTTCAACCAGTTTACGAATTCTTATTTTTTCAAAATATTCTTTTACATTTTCCTCTAAAATAAAAAGCTGCAAAATTTTTTCAACGATATCATTTATTCTGATCACAGATTTCCAAATAACGTTTATAAACTTTTCATTGTGATATTTTTCTCTAAGAACATTTAAAGCAAGAAATATCGTTGTAAGTGGTGTTCTTATTTCGTGAAAAACATTGTATATTAACTTTTTCTTTAACATGTCAATTTCTTGTATCCTCTTAAGCTGTTCTTTTAAACATAGTTCCATCTCTTTCTCATACGTGATATCGTAAAATATTTCCATTAAGAAATCATCAACCTTTGCAATCACGTATTTGTAATGTTTTCCGTTAATTTCTACATATGTTTCTTTACGATTTTCCTTAAGCATTTTTCTTCTTAATTCTTTGATTTTACTATCTATTTGTTTATCTACCAAAAGCTTATCGTAGTGTTTATTTTTTATCAATCTTTGTGTTCCTTCTTTATTAAGCAACGCTGCAGCTGTTGGAAAATATTCTATCATTCTATAAATAGCTTCCTTTTTTGATTTTATTAACTCATCAAAATAGTTTTTAAGTTTTTGGCTTAAGATATTTGCTGTTTCTGTTAGATTTTTTATCTCACTTACTGTAGATTTTACGAATAGTTTTTCACCATAGAATCTCTTAGCAAGTCTATTTAAAAATGATGTAATTTCTTCTAAAGGTTTTATAAAGTCTTTATTGATTATAACATAGCTAAGCACGATTATTATCAAAAATATAAAGGTATATAGCATGAACAAGTTTTTAAAGTGTTCTGCTAGAATTTTTCTCATATACTCATCTGTAATTATTATATGAAAAAGTACTAATATCAATGAAATTAAAATATAGATCGTTATGAAATAGATGATGAAATGCCACTTCAATTTCATAAAAAATACATTCATTACGAATGATAAATAAATATAAATAAATATAAATAAATATA
>JALTZH010000055.1 GCA_027051265.1 archaeon
ATTTTTTCTTTCGTATTCCTTTTTAAGATCGTATTCCAATCTTTTTCTTTCAATTTCTATTCTAAATTTTAGGTATTCTTTAAGTATATCTTTTATGTTCAATATTTTTGGTCTACCGTTTACTAAAACCAAATTTATAACGTTAAAACTCGTTTCAAGTGACGTCTTTTCGTATAAGATATTTAACAACGCTTTTGCATCGGTGTTTTTTCTTAAATATATACATATTCTTATCCCTTCTCTATCAGATTCATCTCTAATAGATAATACGCCATCTATTACCTTATTTTTAACCAGTTCTGCAATTTCTTGAACAAGTTTTGATTTGTTAACTTGATATGGAATTTCTTTGATAATTATTAGTCTATCCTTCAATATAACTTTACCCCTAATCTTTATTATTCCTCTACCTTTTTTGTATGTTTCATGTAATTTTTTAACATCAACTATTACACCACCTGTTGGAAAATCTGGGCCCTTGATGATTTTAAGTATTTCATCAATTTTAGCATCAGGATTTTCAAGCATATAAATCAACGCTTCACACACTTCTTTTATATTATGTGGAGGGATATTTGTTGAAAATCCAACAGCGATACCTGTTGAACCGTTTATTAATAGATTTGGAATCTTACTTGGCAGTACTTCTGGCTCTTTTAAGGTACCATCAAAATTCGGAACGAAGTTTACTGTTTCTTTATTTAAATAATCCAACATCTCTTCTGAAATTTTTGATAATCTTGCTTCAGTATTATGGTTGATAACACCATTAGCAATAAAAGAATGACAACAACTTTTGACACGGATAGAATAAACTCTCTTCATTCCTGTTATCTTCTTTTCAACTACCTTTACAAAGAGATATTTATTTCTAAGAAGTAAATCCAAGAATTTTTTATCTTCATCATCTAAGATTTTGTAAAGTAAATCCTTATGTTTTTCAACATTATAGTAGTTTAAGTCTTTATTAAATAATCCATTTAAATTATATTTCTTAACAAGATATTTTGCTAAGAAAGGTATTTTTTCATAGTTGTTCGTTTGATTTTTAAAATCCTTCAGATCAATACCGATTCTTTCTATAAGTATTTTTAAACTAAGAGTTTCCTCTATAGATAAACGATTATCCTCCAGTTTACTTACAATACCATGATTTAACAACATTATTTGAAGTTGTTTGAGAAACTTTTCATTTTCGTGATAATGAAAGATAAAACGATTCTTGTCAATGTTAGAATTAAGATTGAAAAGAGTTTTTAAAAACGATATTTGAATAGATTCGGAAGACCTTAGTATTGTATATGGAATTTCTCTATCTCTATGATCAATTATTAATCCTTTATTCTCCAAATCTTTTAAAATTTCGGCATCATTTATTTTATAAACAACATCCTTATCTTTTTCATATCTTTTAAATCTTGAACCATAAATTTTCACAAATATCTCTTCAAATGTTTTTGAAAAGTTTTTATCCAACGTGATATAAAAACCATCTGCCGATAATCTTCCCTTACAACATAATATACCTAATAGTATTGCTTCCTCATTATTTATTAAATCTTTTTTTGGGAAATATTTCGAGAATCTCTCAACTACAATGTAATCTCCAATATTGATATCAGATAATGTTTTCCATTTAAATATAGGTTTTCCATTTCTATCAACACTTAAGCATAATACCGGATGATTGAGACTACCTTCAAGTTCTAAACCTATTTCGGTCTTTATTTTTATCGTTTTATGTATACCGGAGTTAAAAAACTTATCCGCAACATTTTCCTTCTTATCAAAAGATAAAATCTTTATGTAAATGGGCTTTTCCTCATTGTCATTCGATTCAATTATCTCTTCAATCTTAATTAAACCTTTATCTGTTAATACCAAACAATCTCCTGTAACACAATATCTCATCGCCGCTGGTGGATCACCATCAATGCTACCGAAGTTTCCATGTCCTTCAATTAATGGATATCGCATATTAAAATCCTGCGCCATTCTAACTAGAGCTTCATATACTGGCTGATCTCCATGAGGATGATATCTTGCTATACAATTACCAACAATTGTTGCAGATTTTTTATAAGGTTTATTGTATTTCAAACCCAACTCGTACATTGTGTATAAGATTCTTCTTTGAACAGGTTTTAGACCATCTCTTACATCTGGTATTGCTCTACTTATTATGACAGACATTGCATAGTTTATATAGTCTTTTTTTAATTCATCTTCAAATGTTACTGTTTTAATCATTACAAAATAATATAAAATTCTCTTTGAAAAATCTTTGAAATATTAAATATGAAAAGAATAGAAGGATTACTCCTCGATGTTGATTATGTAACGGAATATGATAGAGCTGTTATAAGATTGTTTCTAAAATCTGGTGATAAAGTATTAGTTGCAAAAGATCGAAGTTTCCAACCTTATTTTTATGCGATTGTTAAAGATGAACATAACTTGGAATCAACTGTTAATAGAATAAGAAGTTTGGAAAGAATTGTTAAAGTCGAAATTATTAGAAGAAAAATCTTTGGAAAGGAAAGTAAAGTTTTAAAGATTATAACAAAACACCCACAAGATGTACCAAAAGTTAGGAATAAAGTAAAATTGATACCAAATGTGTTGGAGATACGTGAGTTCGATATATTATTTCATAGAAGATATCTTATAGATAAAAGATTAGTACCAATGGATTACGTAGAAATTTTGGGTGATGAAAAAAATGGATATATCTCAGTTATAAATGTTAAGCACTTGAATAAGAAAATAAACGAGAAATTAAAGGTTTTAGCAATTGATATCGAAGCATATAATCCTCGAGGCTCACCTAATGCAAATGAGGATCCAATAATAATGATTGGTATGGTATCAAATACAGGTTTGAGAAAAATATTGACATGGAAAAATATAGACCTAGATTTTGTTGAAACGCTAAGCGATGAAAAATCAATGTTAAAGAGATTCGAGGAAATAATAACCAAAGAAGATTTTGATATAATAGTTGGATATAACTCGGATAATTTTGACTTGCTCTATATGAAAAAAAGAGCCGATGTATTAGGTATTAAACTAAAATTAGGTAGAGATGGATCCGAACCAGAAATAAGAAGAAGAATGGATGGTTATGAAGTTAAAATAAGAGGTAGAGTTCATGTTGATTTATATCCAATTATAAGAAGAAATTTAAGCCTACCCAGCTACACGTTGGAATATGTAGCTAAAGAAATCTTAGGAATAAATAAGCATGAAATAAATAAGATGGAAATATGGAAACTATGGAAAGAAAACAGAAATCTTGATATTCTTGCATCATATTGTTTAAACGATGCTGATATTGCATTTAAATTATCTGAGAAATTTCTCCCTTTATATTTTGAACTCTCCAGAGTCGTTAAACAAACGTTATATGACGTTTCAAGAGCTACAGCGAGTCAACTTGTAGAAATGTTATTAATAAGAGAAGCTTACGAAAAAGGAGAATTATGTCCCAATAAACCTAAGGAAGAAGAAAAAGAAGAACGAGAGGAAGAAACCTACGTTGGAGGTTATGTTAAAGAACCTATTAAAGGACTGCATGAAAATATTGTGGTTTATGATTTTCGTGCATTATACCCAAGTATTATAATAACGCATAACATCGATCCATCAACGATCAACGTTAAAACATGTAACGATGAAGATATTGTTCCAGAAGTTGGACATAGGATATGTAAAGAAAGGAAGGGATTTATACCTGAAGTTCTGGAAGGATTGGTTAGTAAGAGATTAGAAATTAAGAAAAAGCTTAAGGAAGAGAGAGATGAAAGTGTTAAAAAAATGCTTGATATTGAACAAAAAGCGTTAAAGATATTAGCAAACTCGATATATGGTTATATGGGTTTTGCAAATGCTAGATGGTATAAAAAAGAATGTGCAGAAAGCATTGCTGCTTATGCCAGATATTATATAAAGAAAGTTATAGATATTGCTGAGAAAGAATTCAATTTTAAAGTCATATATAGTGATACGGACTCATTATTCGTTTTACTCAAGGATAAAAATAAAGCGAAAGAGTTTCTTGAATACGTAAATTCGAAGTTACCAGGTGAAATTAAATTAGAGTTAGAAGGATTTTATAAAAGAGGATTGTTTATTACAAAGAAGAAATACGCTTTAGCAACTGAGGATAATAGAATCATTGTTAAAGGGCTTGAATTTGTACGAAGAGATTGGGCTTCGATTGCAAAAGAAACGCAGAGAAAAGTTTTGGAAACATTGCTTCTAGAAGGAAATGTTGAAAAAGCAATAAAAATTGTTAGAAAGATAATCGATAAGATAAAGAGCAGAAAAATTAAGTTAGAGGATTTAGTTATATATACGCAATTAACAAGAAGCATTGAAGATTATGAAAAGAGACTTGAACCTCATGTTGTTGCAGCAAAGAAGCTGATGAAAAGAGGTATAAAAGTTTATCCCGGACAAATAATCGGTTACGTAATAACAAAAGGGTCTAAACCTATTTCTCAAAGAGCAGAACCTATTGAATTTGCAAGTATTGAAGATTATGATCCAGATTATTACATTGAAAATCAAGTACTATCAGCTGTTGAAAGAATTTTTGAAGTTTTAGGTTATTCCAGAGGTTTTATAAAACATGGCGCATCACAGGCAACGTTGATGAAATTTGGATTTAAATGAATGATAAATGAGATTGAAAAATTGTTAAAAATCATCATTATAAAGCTTGAAAAAAATCTTAAAGAGATTAAATTAGAAGAATTGGAAGACGATCTAAGTAAACTTAAAAACCTATTGGAAAGATATTATGCTGAAAATTTTATGGAGTTGTTGAAACACGGTATAATCTCAAAAAAATTTGGAGAAATAAATTCTATATTAAATAACATATATAAAATAATTGAATATATGAAATCATCTAATAATAAATCTATGGATTTATTACATAAAATAATATATAAATTAAAATTAATGGATTTTAAAATAAAAGAGTTAAAAAGATTCCAGTCAATGTTAAACGTTATATAA
>JALTZH010000056.1:0-1079 GCA_027051265.1 archaeon
AATAATAGCGGAGGTTAATAGAATTGAAGTATTTGTTAAAAATATTGATGCTTATAAAAATGTATCTAATATTATTAAGGATGTTATCGAAATATATAGAAGTTGTAAATTTAATGCAATAGGTTAAAATTTTATATATCAGTTGAAAAATATCAATATGAGAACATATTTCAGTTTTAAGAATGAAAATTTATTAAAAGAATACTTGAAAAATCTTGATATAGGTGGGATTTTAAGATATAAGTATAATGAATTTATTGTAACTCTTAGAATCGATCCAGTTGAGATGAAAGCGTATTTCAATTATCATTTGGATGTTCATGATGTAAACGATATTTTAAGTTCTGTTGAATATTATGATGAAATGCTTAAAAATTCCGAGAAAGTATTGGAGGTGATATTTAAATGAAAATTTCAACACAATACGTATTGATTAAGAAATCCGATACTTATTCAATACAACCTGAATCTATAGAAGAAAAACATGAAGAAAAATTTAAACATGAAATATTGTTACTTTTACATCAGGATATTACACCGACACAGTCCGTGAAGGAATTTGAATATATTTTTATTAAAATATTAAAAGAAAAGTATTTTATATCATCATATAAATATGAATTTTTAGAAACGTTATGGGAATATTTATCCGAAAATGTTAAAGAAATTTTGAAAGAAAATAAAACGTTAATGAGAACCGTATATAATATTGTTTTTGAAATTGAAAGATACATAGCCAATAAATATAAGGATTATAAAATAAGGATAGATTTATGGCAGGATATGGAAGATGATTCATGGAAATGTATTGATATAAATATAAAGGTTAGGTATAAAAATTTGGAAGAAAAATTATCCCTATTAAAAGAGTTAAGCAAGATTCAGGAAAAACATGATATTCATAAGAACTATGATGGAATATCAATATCCATTACGGTGGATAAATATGATTAGTCCGGAAGATTTCTTAAATATCGCATCGGAATTACTTAAAGAAGGAGAAAAGAGGAATGAAGAAATATATTTTAGATCTTCAATAAGTCGTGCATATTACTATATATTTCATACAATTCGAGAAT
>JALTZH010000056.1:1089-4903 GCA_027051265.1 archaeon
ATAGAACCCAATTATTTTTCATACGATTATAAAGATCATAGAAAGTGTTATGAATTACTTGAAAGATACGATGTATATTTAAAAAATTTATTCCGTGATTTACGGGCTAAAAGAAATTCTGCCGATTATGATTTATATAAAGATATTACCATAAGTGAAACTAAAGAATATTTGGAAACGGTAACCCATTTCGTTGAGAGGTTTCGTTCTTTAAAATTTTTTAACCAACACCAAAGATAGTTTTTTCCATAAATCTTCAATCGATGTATATGTTACGAAGAATTTTCCAATTTTCTTTTCAGAGAATTCATACCAATAATTATATATATCGTTCAATCCCAATTTTATATATTCTCTAAAAACCTTATATTCCAATGGTTGTTTATCAAAGAAAGATATTTCCAATATATAATTTTTGGATGCATTTGAATAAGAAAATAGATTGGCAACACTTTCTTCTATAATATGAAACCATACTTTATAATAATTTTTTTTAAATGTGGGATTTTTCATATGCGAAATATAATGCGAGAGTTCATGATATAATACCGTCTCAAATAAATTATCCCTTAGAGAAATTTCGTCGAATTTAATTTCATGCTTAATCAAGTCCATTATAATTCTGTTCAAAACCTCTTGAAAGATATTATAATAATATTCTATTCTTACTTTATTCGGATTATAGCATGCAATTACATCGGATACAATTTCTCTCTCAATATCAATAGGCTCTGATAGGTTTATGAATTCCTTATCCAAATATTCCTCCAGCTCTTTAAATACATAATCCTTAAGACGATAGATTTTAGGCTTTCCTTCTTTTACGTGAATTTCGATTCTGTTTAGATTATATCTCTCAAAAATATCGTTTGACTTTTCGTCAAAAGATTTAAAGATAGGATTATATTTTTCCTTCAATGCCTCATTTTCATATTTAACAATGATGTTAATATATTGTTCTGAAGAACTCGAGGAAGTTTTTTCTGACATCATCTTTCAACCCTTCAAAAAATCCTGTTTTTAAATAATAGGCAATCATCGTATCGAAAACATCTCCGAAAAATATTAAGAACCAATCTTCTTTTATCATTTCCTTCCTTAAACTTATCACGAAATAATGCATGTTTCTTAAAATGATGAATTTTATATCTTTGTCTGTTGTTCTTTCTTCATATTCCTTAAGTATATCTCTATACCACTCATGGATTCTTTTATAATATATTTTTAAAAATATGTTTCTTTCATCCTTAATTATAAATTCCAATTCTTTGAGTCTTTCTACTTCTGTTAAATTTTTTGCATTTAACCATAACTGTAAGTGGATTTATTATCCGTATAAAATCCTTTCCAGAAATGTAATCTTTAGCAGCCATTATTTCAAATAATCTCATGATAAATTCACCTCCTCGGATTTTATTATATTGACGATTTCTTCTTTATATTTCGTTAATGGTATTAATTCAATTTTATTTCCCTTCAAAAGTTTAAACGTACAAAATTCTATATCAAAGTTAAATATATCTTTTAATTTCCGTTCAAGAGAGAAAAGGGTTTTTAGATGTATAAATGTTGTAAGAGTATCGAATATTATGTATACCTTCTTTATGCCGATATTTTCATATCTTTCTAATGTTCTATAGATTTTATTCTGAATGCCTCCTTCAGAGCCTTCAGAAAATAGTGTTTCTATCTCGTATGCTTCATTTTCCTTCTCATCATACACGTCAGGAATAACTCCTGGTGAAATTTCTCTTTCAACTAATATATTTTCACGCATATCCTTTAAATTTTCATAATTATGTTTATCAGCTATATACTTGATGATGAGAAGCTTTAGCATCGCATGCAAATCCGATTCTTCACCATGACTTGGATTACGTATAATTGAATATTCCTGTTTCTCAAGATTTCCGAGCATTTCCTTCCTAATTTCTTGGGCTATCTGATTATATATTGAATCCAAATCCAGATAATGTTTATTTTCTTCTTTAATTTTTTTATCACGAATTTCTTCAATAATATCTTTTGAAACACCTGAAAGAGCTTCGGATAATTTTATTGGTTCAATTTTAAGCGAGGGTTTTATCTCTAAGATTGTATAATTATGTTTAACTTTTTCTTCAATAATCTTTCTTACAATTTTTTCTATATTCCTATTCCTAATCAGAAAGATTAGAAAACTGGTTTTTCCTGTTACGAATCTAAAGATAAGCTCTTCAAATATTTCTTCCAATTCCTCTTCCTTTTTATCTTCCAAAATTCTATCACAATCAATTCTAACAATACAACCATCCGGTTTTATGAATTTCTCAACCTCTGTTATATCTTCCTTCGTTTTTAACTTGGAAACCAAGTAAAATTTTGGCTCACCCCTTTCTCTTTCTCTATAAATTCTTCTACAAATATTTTCAAACGTCGAAATCGTTCCATTTGTCTCGTAATAAAATATTATAAACGTCTTATTCTCGTAGAATCTTGAAGATTCGATGCCAAAGAATTCTTTAAAGTAATCCTCTTCTTCGGATATTATTACCTTACTATTAGCAGGTGTTTCTTTAATATCAACCACAGGTTCATATTTAATTTCAATCGGAATCTCCATTGAGAATTCTCTTACAAAGCTTGTTGTAAGAGTCTCTTCGGAATATATTAAGATTTTTGGAATAATAATCCTTTCCTCGTATCTTTCCATTTCAATCTTAGGTATATCGGATAAGAACGTTTGTCTAATCATTTCCATACGTGGTATTTCCAAGCTTATTTTAGGTATAGATATGGATATTTGAAGTTTTTCAAATTTAGGTAGATTAGAATCCATTACGAATTTCATCTCATGTATTTCTTCGGATTTAAGATCTATCACAGGAATATGGAGATTCGTGTAATCCTCTTTCTCTACGAATGGAATCTTTTCATCAAATCTTTTACCTACGCTTCCTATTTTTTCCGTTGTTTTCAAATCAATTTCAGGAATGTTAATCGTTACAGTTTCTCTCCTTTTATTGATAACTTTTTCTCTTTTTATTTTCTCTTCGAATTTCTTTTCATAACTTTTTTCAGTCTCCGATTTTTCTTCAAATTTTCTCTCCAAATAATGAGAGGCTAAATCCTCTTCTTTCTCATAAACTTGTCCGGACATATCAGATTTTAAAATAATATTTTAGCTATATAATCTTGATCTAAACAATCAATCGTTATAATCGTGTGATCACTTTTTCTCTCTATATTCTCAATAACTAATGCACCTAGAAATAAATATGGTGCTAAAATAGATATGACTTCTTTAAATGGTTTCACAGCGCTGCATTTATAATCTACATAACTTTTTTTTGTAATAATATAATCTACATTATCCATTATTATTAATGTATAACATCATCCAGTAATTTGTCCTGCTATATATTGTAAATATTTCTTCACCATTAATCCTAATAACTGGATTTAAACTATTTTCTATTAATTTTCTATAACTTTCATGTTCAAGAAGTCTTATCCTTTCTCTATTTAAACCAAGCTCATTAAATACTGAACCTATTTCATATACATTTTTCCATATATATAGCTGATATTTGAATAAAAGATCCGCAAGCTGGCCAGTGTTATGCATAACTATTGAATATTCATCATCCTCTATAATTTTCTCCTCCCTAAGTCCGAGGAAGTTTTTGATATTTTCGTAGCAATTTACATTTTTTAATTTTTCATACGCAAGCTTTAAAGCAATTTTTGGAGAGGATCTTGTATTCATTATGAAGAACATTTGATAAGAACAACTGACGGATGTTTCCACAAGATATTTATATTATGTTAAATA
>JALTZH010000057.1 GCA_027051265.1 archaeon
TATTTAATCAAGATCAAAGATAAGACGGTTGAAGTTTCCATACCATAAGCTTGTACGAAAAGTTAAAGTTTAAATATAATATTTGTAGCACTTTTTATCTAAATTTTTATATATTTTTTAACAAAATTTAAATAGAATTTCTTCCAAGATTCTTCATCTATCACATGGATTTCGAAGGGGTTTATACCGAATTTTTTATTTATAAGATTTACGAATCTTGCTCTTTCAATCTCGTTGTAATGTTTTTTTAGAATTATAGCGATATCGATATCGCTGTAAGGTTTATGTTTCCTTTCGACAAAGCTTCCAAAAATTATGACCTCTTTTAAGTCATTGGAAAAATATTCTTCAGCATATCTTTTTATAATTTTCACATATTCCTTATAATTCTTCCGAAACTTTTCATATCTTTCTATAATCCTTCTTTGAACATCTATGACACTATATTTCATCCTTTATCACCTCTAAAAATTCTTCCAAAAATTTTAAGGATTTTTCCGCACTCTTTCTACTATACTCCATGGGTGTATATCTTGCTTCAATATAGGATGTCATTATCAAATCGATTATATCGTCATTTTTATATATGAAATTTTTCACATCCAAAATTTTGTTAAGCTCTTCAAACAATATTCTCAAATTGTGAGTTTTCGGATAATCACCAAACTTTTTAAAGAGTATATGCTTGATATACAATTGAATTGCTTGCTCAACAAAAAAAGGTACGAGTGTATATCGTCCTTTTTCAAAAGCTTCGTATGCTTCCTCCTTAAATAGCTCGGCTTTATCTTTAAGTTCCATATATAAATATCGTTACTTTACTTTCTTTTCTTAGATTTGGAATAGTTCAAGTATACCTCAACCTCAACACCAATATCTGAGAGATATCTCTCAATAAGATTTTTCACCTTTTTCCATTCAAGATAACCATATCCAGTACCTATTTGAGGCATAGCAATTTTTCTAACATTTCTTCCAAGTTTTTCCGATAATAAATTGATATTATTCCTAAGCCATTTAAGACCAGACTCTATTATTTTGTAATCACTTGGAAGATCCCAGTAAATTTTCGTAGGAAAATTCAGTACTATAAATTTTTTACCATTACGATCTCCAATCCATATATGAGGTTTCCAATCATAAACTTCATGAATAATTAATTTCGGTTTTTTCGGTTCTTTTAAATCCACTTCAAATCTTGCTAAGATGTAAATATCACCTCTTCTACAAGCTTTTCTATATTCTTCGTACATTTTACGAAATCTTTTCATAAATTCTTTAGCAATTCCAGCCCCCATTATACCTTTAATATTAACGGAATTGATTAGGACATCCGCATCCGATTCAAAAATATTTCCCTTAATGTATTTAATATTCTTCATAATAATAATCTTCCTGGAAATGAAATTTCATCCATTAATTGAATAGCAGCTGAATCTTGATTTATATTTATTAGATATAAGACATCGTATAATAATTTTTTAATGCTTCTTTCAGTCATTGTCCTTAAATAGTCATTTGCAGGAATTTCAACTGTCCTTATTTTTAAATCTGGAAAAATAGCAAGGATAAATCCATGCGATATATTTTCAACGTTTAATTCCTTGTCTAATTCCTTAAATATTCTGCTAAAAATTTGATAATGTTCATAGAAACTTTTATCATTTCCAATATATATAATTTTATCTATAAGTTCAATTGGTACTTCTTTTTTAATTAAAAATTCTGACTCAATAATTTTTTTATGATATGCAGAAATAGGATTAGCTCCAGTTTGTAATAAATTCCATAATGCTTGTTTCATTGGATCCGGTGTTGGTAGCTCAATGAATCTAATAAAGTCATTCAAATTCTTAAAGAGAATACCATGACCGGCTCCAGGACCATAGCATATTAAGTACTCAACATTTTCTATGAGTTCATTTAATGGTTTAAGAAAAAGTATTACACAACATTTATTTTCTTCTATAATAGTTTTAATTATTCCTTGTCCTATTAATTTATTATAAATAAACTTAGGAAGAAGATTTGCATCTGCAAATAGGTAAAAAGAAGCATATTCATTAAGATCTGTTTCAATTTCCTTACATTTATATCTAATTTCTAATTCTTCTTTATTTTCTTCTTTATGACAGTAAAAATCATAGAATAAAAATTTTCTGCCTACTCTCTTCTTATCATATTCACCTACATCTTCATACTTAATGCCCCTTAAATCCAATTCCCTCTTTGATAGTACTACTCCAATATTAAATATTTGTTTAAGATTTTCAGCCCACGTGAAGTGATAAGGTCTTAAATTAGGAAGATGCTTAATAACATAATCTATTCTATTTTTTATAATCATATATTATGCTTTAGTATAACACAATATTATATTTTAAAACTATAATTATTAACTCAATGTGCTTTTTCAGATATATAATCAAAAAGAATTTACCTTTATTGCTAAAAATTCATTGATGAAATTAAATAATATTAGAAACTTTCTTTCAAAGTACTTCAGTCATAAAATTCCTCTAAAATATTCATAAGATTATACTTGTGTCAATGCCTATTATTTTGAAATATTATGTTAGTCCAAGAGTTTTAAGCTTTACTTCACATTTAAATTTTTTAAGACCCTTTTTAGTCTCGATGAGTAAAATATAAGGAATTTCATCACCAACTATAATATTCTTACTCAAGCTTTTAGCCAGAGCTCTTGGACTTGATCTTTTGCGAGCAACTATTAAAACAGGCTTCTCAAGAGATAGCTTGGACGAAAAGTGCACCTTTCTTTCATTTTTTAAATCTGCCAATCTGAATTTCAAATATTCATCAAAAAATCTCGTAGTTAAATATAATGATGCCTTACATTTTCCATTTAGCATTGCTTCTCCATGAAGCCCATTACCCTTATGGATTTTAATCTCAACGGTACATTTATCGAAGAAATTGAATCTTTTCGTTAAACCTTCAATCAAAGGTTGTTTGGATGGGATATAAAGAAGGACTATGTTACGTAGTTCAGGCTCATCGAACTCAAGTCCCGGTAGGATAAAGTATCCTATGCCTCTTTTTCCAATAACGATTCCATAACTGAGATCCTCAAACCTATGAATATTACCAATTTCATATTCACCTTTTGGAATAATATTAGCCCTGAAAGTATATACCGGACCACGTATCCAAGTTATTCTTCCCGTGGATTTGTAGATAATCTTTCTAGCTTTTAATGGCTTAATAAATCTAAATTCTCCATCTTTTACTTCTTCTATAAGCTCATTTAGAATAGTAGCCGCTTTTTTAACTTTCCTTTTAGTAAGAGAATCGTGTAGAGGTATTGTTAAAAATATCACGAAGAAAAAAATGATGATCATTGTTACAATAATGGATGCTTTTCCAACAAATGCTCCTATAATGGATAAACCGAGAAAAGCTGCGAGGCCATAGAATAATATCTTTTCCAATATACTAAGCTCAGAACCAATCGGAACAATTTTTTGTTTAAATGAATAATTCATAAGTTATAAAAAGAAGGTTGTTAGATGAATTTTCTCATCCTCACAAATCTTAATTATTGGCCAAATGTATTCGTAAAATTTCTTTTTATCTTTAATATAAATTATTTTACCCTTTTCTAAAATTTCTCCTTGGATATATAAAGGTAGTAATTCGAAGATTTTTATATCAATTCTTTCATCTTGCATCAATTCCAAAATTTTTTCAAAAGCTTCCTTCATTTTTTCCTTATCTTTTGTTCCTAAAACTATGCAAATATTAATATCCGAATCTTCTCTGAAATATCCCTTAATGTAAGAGCCGTATAGAATTATTGCCAAACTGAATTTTTTCAATTCTTTAATAATTTCATCCAACATTTTCAAATAAATCCAAAAATTTTTCCATATGAGGTAAAAGTTTTTTAATGGATTCTATCGCCAGCTCATTAGACAGTTTGTTATATCTATGAACGATCCAATTTCTTAATCCATTTGCTTTCTTTAAAATATTAAATAACTTTTAACTTTTTATCAATAATTCCCAAATCTTTAATTCTTTCCAGATTCGTATATCTATCCGTTACCTCTAATCCTTTTTCTTTAAGATAAATTGCAATGGCATCGGAATATGCCTCTACCAATTCTTGAAAGGCTTTAAACAAAGCCAACTTTATAATTTCATCGTTCAAATCCATATTTAAAATCCTTTTTATTAGTAAAAGTCTCCCCCTTGCTCATCTAATTTTTTGCTTAATTTCTTCCACCATATTATTATTGTGCATAAACTTATAAAAAATAACATGTAAATCCCAAAGTACTTTAATCACATCTTTAATACACGGGAAAAAAATGAACGGAGCTAAACATTATGAAACGAGAATTTAGTATGAGAAATTTAATTTCTTTTTATCCTTCAATATCCTCCATAACGGCAAGTCTGCCAATATGGCGGATAGCCGTAACGGGAGTAAGACCGCTCCCTTAAATTTACTCCCCGCCCTTGTTGGAATCCTCGCACCTTAGCGCGGGGAGGAGATCAGGTGGTTAGATACTTTCTTAATTTATCAATATGATTTTTCCAAGAATATTTGAGCATTGTTTTTCTAGCATTTAATCCAAGATTTCTTCTCAAAACATCATCTTCTAGAAGTTCTTTTAATTTTTCAGCCAATTCCTTTTCGTTATTCAAATCCTTTACAAAAATACAGTTATAACCATTTTTTAAATACGTATATGGAACGTTATCAAAAGAAACAATAACAGGCAACCTGCACGCCATCGCTTCCATAACAGTAAAAGATTGAGATTCATGAAACGATACTGAAACAAAAACATCAGCAGCATTATAAAACAATGGCGTTATCTCGTGTGAAACCTGTCCTATAAAATAT
>JALTZH010000058.1 GCA_027051265.1 archaeon
CAAATCGATAGAGGTTTTTGAACGAGGATTCAAGATCATCGTTTGTAGAGCGTGTGAAGATCCCCCATGTTCCTATGTCTGTCCTACCAATGCGTTGAAAAAGAGGAACGTTGGCGGTGTTTATTTGAATAAGGATAAGTGCATCGGATGTAAAGCATGTATGCATGCATGTCCAATAAAAGCAATATTCTGGGATGAAGATAAAAACAAACCAATAATATGCGTGTACTGCGGTTATTGTACGAGATATTGTCATTATAACGTGATCGAGCCTGAAATTGTTAAATCGTAATAATTCGGCTAAAGCACTAGATATTGAAATTGATTTGATAATTTTTAAACACATTTTTTCCTTTTATTTAAAAATAAACATTAAATTATCACCATGTTATATATCTAATTGAAAATATTTTCTAAGGAGAATTACAAGTTTGAATTATCATCTACATGACTTGTTTTTATCTTGCATTATATTTATCCTTTCGGAAAATTCTATTGGGAATTATCTTTTTATTTTTTAATATAAAGTGTAATTAATAATATCTTTATAAATATTTTTACATTTATTTTTTGTTTTTTAATTTTATATGAAGGATATTCGGGATTTTGATGAGATTGCTAAAGTCTTAGCCTTTGTTGTTGCGGAACAAGGTAATTATAGCTATATCGATAGAATAGCAAATGCCAACTCGAAAGATATCATCCTTGCATGTTTAAGAGAAGCTCTTAGAGACTATCATTCAATATTAAGGAGAGGTGAATACAAAGCAAAAGATTTAAAAGCTAAAGAAATCGGTGTTAAAAATGCTTTGAACAAAATCTTTCAGACACATGATAGAAAAGAGTTGAAAGAAATCGTTTCTTTCATATCTGCTAAAGCTTTAACGCTTTCTGCAAAATATTTGGAAGGTGGTGAATAAATGTTCATATCCATTAGAGGTCGTGTCTTGATTAATGTCGAAGCCCTTAACATGACGGAATCCGTTGGAAATTATGTAAAACATAGAAAGGTTCCAGTAGTTTTGCCCGAATTTAACTATGCAACATATTTCGTTCCTGCGATTTCCGGTGAAACTATTGCTCACGGCTATCAAGAAAAACTTGCCGAAATTGCTAGTAAGAAAAAGTTATCTGTCTGTAAATATTGTAATTTAGGAATATTCTTAAAGAGTACGGATAAGGAAGTTTTTAAAGAAAGCTTTGGAATAAACCCTCCTAAATCGGAAAAGGATATAGAAGAAACGATTATTAGGAACTGTACTGTTGAAGATATTGGCGGTTTCTTATACGCTGAAGCTCCAAACGTGAATAGAACATCAAGCTTTTTCGTAGGCTATATGATTCCCGTAAAGGAATCTATAGAATCTGTTGTTATTGAATCGCAATTGCATAGTAGATATGCTTTAGGTACAAAATTTGTCAAGAAAAGAGGTGAAAGGAGAGGTCAAATGATATACTACGTGGAAATATCATCCGCACCATATGTTTTCAGCTTCGATTTCGATTCAAGATTTGTTGGAAAGTATACTTTCGTTGTGGATGAAAAAGCAAGAAATAACAGTATTGTAAGTAATGATGAAAGGAGAAAAAGGATTGAAGCTGCACTGGATAGTATTAAAGAATTATTGGTTGAAACATGTTTTGGTGCAAAGAAAACAAGATTCCTACCAATAATTTCTTGGGAATCAATAGCTATTGCCGTATCCAAAGATGGCGTATTTACTGTTCCAAGCTCTTTCTCAGTAAACTATATAGAAAATAGTATTAATAAATTGGATAAATATAATAAAGGAACGAAGCTTTTCGTCTATATAAATCCGGAGGTTTTGGAAGATACCAGCGAATATATAAAGAAAACAACGAAGGAATTGATCGATTCATTTTATAAATATGCGGAAGAATTCGAAAAATGTTTAAAGGAAAAAGATCCAGAAGCAAAGGTTGATTTCAAGAAAATAATAAGAGAAAGGTTAGAAAGTTTCTTTGAGAGAAAAATAGAAGAATTAGCTGCAAGTAGCGATTTGAGATACGTATCAACGATTAAGAAGAAATATTTAAAAGCGAAGGAAATGCTTGAAAAGAAAGGAATTAAGGTTTACGATAAATTCGAAGAATGTTTAAAAGATGCTATTGAGGAGGCTAAAGGTGTTTATTCGAATGATAAACGTTTGGATTGATTCCAGATATAATAACTACATATCAAAACAGGAAGTATTCAAATACTTGACAATTTCTCCCTTTTATCATCTTCTTTATAATAATAACGTTCATGTATATTTAACGGATAGCAATGTAGTTGATGAGATATGCCCACCAGAAAGAAGAAAGTTTTTAGATGTTGAAACCATAAAGAAACAAGAACTACCTTTATTTAGATTTCATGAAGAAACTCGTGAAGAATATAAGAAAGAGTATTTGAAAAAAACAATAGATGAATTCTGGAAGAAATTGAAAGAATATGAGAAACGTTACCCTGTTCTTGGATGTTACTGTAATTGTATAACGGACGATTTGATTTATGAGTTATCTCATAAAATACCTTTAGTAAAAAAACCTTCAATTTTCATAGCGGTAGATCGATGCTTAAACGTTGCAAGAAATTTAAACTCAACAGGATTAATAATATCTACAACGACAAGTTCTCAACAAAACGTTATAAATATAGCAAAAAGTATAATAAAATCAGCACTTATTCATGAAACATTTCATGCATTTACCGATTTAAATGGAAAACATTATAGAAATGAATCTTGGTTTAAATTAATAGAAGAAAGTTTAGCAAACGCTGTTGCATATGGTTTTATAAACAAACGAGATAAAATTATTTTTGAAGAAATATCGTCAAAACAACCTCTTGAGTATCAAGCATATAAGTATTGGTGGAACAGATTAAAACATAAATCAGAATTAATGACTACTTGTCATATATGGTTAAGAGATAATCTTTACGGAGTACCATTTATGATATATCCCCTTATATTTTTCTTCATACCAGCAATTCTTCCTATAGAAGGTTATCGAAGACTTCTTATAGAAATCCTTCATGAAATGTCTATAAGATATGGATTTCATGAATTCTTTCATAAAGTTATAGGACCAATGATAATCTATGGAAAAATATCTAACATTGATATAATGTGGAAACTATTTGGAATGGTAATGATATATTATCTAAAAAAGGAACTATGACGAAATTAATAGGTTATATTATAGATGTTGAATTCACATGGGGATTTCAAGCAAGAGTTGTTGGACTATCGAAAACAAATCCTTCTTATCTATACCCGCCACCAACAACATTCATAGGAGCATTAGCTTCAAGTATTGCAAAAAGAAAATATCTTGGAGAAAAGGAAGGAAGAGAGTTAATGGTTAAATTATGCAAAAGTTTGGAAGCAATTGCTTTCAGACCATTAAATTGCATACCAATTAGATATGAGGATATAAATAGGATTATAACCATAAAAGTAGCTGGTGGTGTAAAATTTCCAAATCCTAAAAAGGTTAGAGAGTCTTTTGACTCTCCAGCGAGAGGAAAGACTAGTTTAATAAGTTTGGATGAGAATCCTCCACGTATTAGATATATTGTAATATTTAAGAAAGATAAAGTTACTAGAGATATTAATAAGGAAGATTTTTATTCAATAAATAGGTTAGGTTCAAAAGAAAGTGTTGTATCTGTTATTGATGTGAGTAGATATGAAAACATTGATACTATAAAGGATGCATGTGAAATAACATATTATAGCTTTCCTTTAAATTCAGGTATTGAACAAAAAAAGATTATTACACCAAAATGGGAATATGAAATGTATATAGATCCAAAAGCCATTACTAATTATACGAAGTATAATCCACTTGAAATTTATAGAAACTTTTCGTGTATAAAAATATTTAGAGTTCCTATTCTAACAGATATATTATCGAAACCACAAGCATATGTTAAGTGTGAAACTTGTTTTAAAATTGGAGATGAGGTGGTTATAGGATGGTAAAAATTTCTGTTGAAATACCTTTAGATACGAGATTTTTAAACTTAATAATTTACGAAGGATGCCTTTTCATTGCCTATAAATATAAACAAAATTCCAGCATAATTAATTCAAATACTATTGAAATTAAATCAAAAATTAGAGGAAGGGAAATATTTAACGGAGATAAAAATTTTAATGTAAGATTACCACAAGCAGGAAGAGGAGATGCGTTTGCATATAACAGTCTATTTAGTAATTATTATAAAATTAAGTCCTCCGTTAATAAATCTGGTAGATATAATGACGTAATAGATATACTAAGAACTATAGATGATTTACTACCTGTAATGAATATAAGGATTAATTATAACACGATTAACTTAGGTAAAAAAAGAGTTATTATAGGAAATAATAATGTTGGAATCACAAACATATTAAAGTGTGAAAGATACGACTCATTATTACTTGTACCACAAGTTAGAACAAAAATCTCATATGAAACATTAGTAATTGCAACTATAGGATTGTGTTCTGCATTTGTAGATAATACTCGTAGGGGTATTTATTTTCTAACATTTTCACCGGAGGTTATCTCTAATATCTTAGCGAATCGCGATATAAGTTTATTGGAAAAATTCTTTATTATAAAGGAAAGCGTTATAAATGAGTTAAGAAGAACCAGAATATTATTCTATTATAAAACAAGTATAGATATTCTCTTAGAAATTTTACTTAATATTAAGATACAAAAAGAATTAACAGTCAATAATTTGGATAAAATTTCACTTATATTGTTTAGAATGCAATTAGAAAAATTTTTAGTTCCAAAAATTTACGAAAAAGTTCCAATTGAAATTTCTGCAATTTTTCATAAAGATCTTCACCACAGAAGAGTTGAAG
>JALTZH010000059.1 GCA_027051265.1 archaeon
ATTATAAGCAGCTCCTTTAAAAAATTTTATTTGATAATATATTATCAAAGTTATAAAAATATATAACGCCGGGGCCGGGATTCGAACCCGGGCGGGGCAAAAGCCCCACGGGCTCTCAAGGCCCGCGCCCTAGCCGCTAGGCGACCCCGGCATAAAAATTAAAACACTTAGAATTTAAAACTATAGAAAAATTATTTAAAGTTAACGATTGAAAGACTCTAACCTTCCTTACTCTAAGGGAATAAAGTTTAAATTTTTATATTAAAATTTAAAACCACATTTAGGACAGGATTCAAAATATCTAAAATATTCTGTACCAAAGTTTAAACCACAGTTAGGACATATATACTCTTGATAGGGAAATGCCCAAAAACCTTTGTTTTCAATTCTTCTTTTAATATAATCATCTTTAATATCATTCAATATTTTTTCTTCTTCAATACCAAGAATATATAAATCTTCCTCATTTAATAATCCATAGATATACGATTTAACAATTTCTCTAAAAAATTCTTCATATTTATGTTCGGAACATAGGCTATGAAATTTACTAAAATCTATGCTAAAATATTTTGAAACCTTTTTTTTAAACGTTTCAGCCCAACCATAATCATATACGAAAGGTTTTCCACAGATACTACAGTATCTTAACTCTACTATATCCATATATTCTAAAGTTTTCTTAAAAAAATTTATCAATTTATTCTTTCAATTCTATATATATCTATATTTATATATTTATAATCTTTCTTATGAAATCGATACAACCTACTCAATCGAAATTTTTTTCTTATAATATTTGTTACTTTGACATCTTTTCTACTGAGGTAACGAAGTATAAAATCTCTTGTTTCATGTTTATGCATCGTGTAAACAACTTTTGAATAAGTTAGAGCCTTTTCTAAAAAAACAATATCAATACCAGTATTATGGACACCGAAAGGTGGGTTTTGTATTGTTGTATCAAAAACTTTTTTTAAACATAGATTTTTCACATCATATCTAACCATTTGTATGTTATTTAGTCCAAATTTCTTAACGTTTCGTGCTGCAACCTTTAATGCATCGTTGTCAATATCTACTGCAAGAACATACTTTGCTCCAAGAAGTGCTGCACCTATTGATAATTTACCCGTTCCACATCCTAAGTCTAAGATATATTTTCCTTCTATATCATTATACAAATATCCTAAATATAACATTTCAGAAGCTATATCGGAAGGTGTTACATATTGTTCATAATATATTTTGGGATTTATATAACCATTACATTTTTCTAACAATATTTCGAGGTGTTTCTTTTTCATAAATGGTAATAAAAAAATAAAATTTAATCGTATCTTCTTAGCTTGTATACTATTAAACCTATAAGTATTGCTATAAGAAGTATTATTGATGGACCACATATTCCTTTTTCCTTCATCTCTTTCTCTTTTATGGGTAGATATTCCTTTTTCTTTATCTCAATTTTCTTTTTAATATTCTCAATGATTTTTAATCCTTCTTCTGGATTATGAACACCTATAATTCTAGCATCTTTAACCATATTCATCTCATCCGTAACATTGAATCCCTTTCCTTTTAATTCTTCTAAGAGTTTTTTAGTATTGGTAATTTCCGATAAAAACTTTTTGTAGTTTCTTAACTCTTTCTCATATTTTACTCTATCAATTTCAGGTAGTGCAAAATTTCCTTTAACATAGAACTTATCTTTTAAATAATACCAAGGAGCTAAATCTGCGATGCTCCATCCCTTTTTAACAATTATTGGTGTAGTATTCGTTAATCCAATCACATATAATCCAGAACTATTACCAATTATAATATGTTTTCCTTCGAAAGGTTCTGCACCTTGATCGGTAAATTTCCATCTGGATTCTAATATTTGTATAGAACTGTTGTGACAACTCTCACAACTTCTAGCCTTTTTTCTAATTGAGTGTGATAACTTATCCATTTGGAACCATAAAAGTGCTTTGTTATTTCTAGGTAAACCATCATATGTTCCAATTAACGCATATGCATCTTTACTTCCAGCTCTTCGGAAAATGACACCTGGTTTTCTTTCAACATCTTTTTTTATATTAACAACAACCATTGGAAATGGTTTTACGGGAATCCATATACCTCTCTTATCTTTAATAAGTAATGGTTTTGATATTGTACCATAGTATGCTCTATATTTTTTAAATGGTGTAAAAACACCAGCAACTTTTCCTGGACCCCAAACCGTTAGCTGATATCCACCAGCATCCAATATATGACATGCCTCACATGAAACTTTTGCATGAGAGGATAATTTTAATGCCTGTGCTATTTTTTCATGACATTTTGCACATGAAACTTCCCTCTTAATACCTCCCATTCCTCCTTTTGCCAATGGATCATGACAATCAATGCAAGTTAACCCATATTTTACGTGTACATCGGGTTCTCTACCTTTTGGAAATGAGAATTCCCCACCTAAATATCCAGCACCTCTTCTTCTTTCTTCAGGACCTGCATGACATATACTCCCTCTTCCACCACCATAACAACTAATTGGAGAGGGTTTTCTTTCAAATTTATGAACACCTTCGTTTTTAAATGGTGCGTAATGACAATCTAAGCAACTCACATGACATCTGTTACATGCTTTCTGATTTATTTTAACTTGCTTTAATGTATAATTTACATTTATTTCTTCTTTTATATTCTCATACCATGCTAAAAACCATGGCCCGCAGTTATGTGGTCCTGGTGATTCGATCCAACTTTTATACATACTTTGATATCTATTGGTACCCATTGTTGTTTTGGAAAATTCTTCAACCTCTTTTGGATGACATTTACCGCATGTTTTTTTCACGATTTCCTTATTAAACGTAAATAAATCCGGATCTTTATCATGATATAATATTGTTACAACTCTCTTATCTTTAGGAAGCATTTTTTTCATAATAGTATCGTTTCTTGGTTTTAAGAATGGTAAAATTTCTCTCCTATCTAGTATTTTAAATTCTTTCTTTCCGATTACATATAACGAAACCATACCTCTATGAGCTTCTTCTTTTAAAGAAGCGTTTGGATTTCCTAAGTGACAATCGGAACATTTAACCGTAGGCATTCCACTTTGTTTTCTAACTTCTTCTAATGTAAAATAAAACTGCGGATAACCAAGTTCTTCCATTAGTTCTTTATTTCCATGGCATGATATACAACTCTCAGATAAAACTGGATAGATTAGTAGTGAAAGAAAGAAAATGGGAATAGATAATCTACTCAACATTGTTAACCACCAATTTTAAATTTTAATTAAACTTATATATAAATCTTTCGTTTTTTTAAAAAACATTATATGTTTTTTCGAAAAATTAAAAAATGTTTTTATTTTTATATTTTTAAGTTAATATAAAATAATGAAGCATTCTTTTTATTAGATATTCCTATGTTTTATGAGGATAATTATATTAATATATTAAAAATATGATATTATTTTCTTAATTTTTGGAGGAAAACATAATGTTAATTGAAGAAGTAAGAATTGAAAACTTATTTTCACATAAAGATTCTAGAATAAAATTTTATAACGGTATAAATTTAATACTCGGTGATAATGGATCGGGAAAAACAAGTATTTTGAATGCTATAGCTTTTGCATTGTTTAAAACAAAACCTCACGGATTAAAGCTAAAAGATATGATAAGAATTGGTTCTAAAGAAGCAAAGGTACTGTTAAGATTTAGAGTTGGAGATAAGGTTTACGAGATCGTTAGGAAAATATTAGATGGTACAAGTTCTGTGCTTTATGAAATAAATGGTGAAGATAGGAAAATAATTTCTAGAAATGATAAAGAAATAGAGAAGAGATTGATAGAAATCCTTGAGATAAACGAAGATATTTTTTTAAATTCAATATATATAAAACAGGGAGAAATTGCTTCCATTATATACAAACCACCATCTGAGAGGAAAAAAATCCTTGCAAAGATTTTAGGTATTGAAAATATTGAAAAAGCATATAAAGAATTAAAATATATTATTGATAAATATGAAAATAAAAAGAATTTTTTGAAAGAATATCAAAAAGAATATGGAAAATTAGTTCTAGAAAATCATGAGAGAAAAAAGCGATTAAACGATTTGTTAGAAAAACATTCAAAACTGAAAAAACGTTACGAAGAGATTCTTTCAAAAAAAGAGAGAATAGAAATCGAACTTAAAGAGCTTGAAGAAAAAATGAATCTAATCATACAATTAAAAGAATTGAAAACAAAACTTGAAGGTTTAAATAAAGAAATAACGTTTCTTAAAGATAAAAAAGAATTTGTAGAGAAGAATAAAGCGTTGTACGAAAGATATGTTACGCTTAGTAAAGAATATGAAAAACTAAGCCATGAAGTTTCAACGTTAAAAGAACGGATAAGAAGCTTAAATGAAATAAGACAAGAAGTTATAAGAAAAACCTCTGAATATAGAAAAATAGAAAAGGAGATAAAGACAACTTTAGATATTCTTGATAAATATTTTGAAACAAGAAATTTGGATGAATTGAAATCCATAAGAAATAGAATAGGAGATGAAATCATGAAATGTAGAGAAGCTAAAGAACATTTAATAAAGGAACAATCATCACTCGAAGCAATGTTAAAACGGGAGGAAAAATTTCTCAACGAGTTAAAAAGAGTAAAAGATCGATGTCCCGTTTGTAATTCAAAATTGGATGAAGCTACGAAGAAAAAGATTATTGAAGAAAAGATTTCAACAATAAATACCTTAAGAGAAAAGCTATCAGCTTTGAAAGAAGAAATTACAGTTATAGAATTTAAACTAAAAGAATTAGATAGTAAAAGAGATATATTGGAG
>JALTZH010000060.1 GCA_027051265.1 archaeon
TCAGAATTTAAAGGAAATATTTACATACATGTTAATAAAAAAAGAGATATCATATGTCTGAGATAATCTTTAAATTTCCGGAGAACATTAAAAACATATTAAAGAAACCCATTGGAACTTTATATAAAAATGTTGAGGATGCAATAAATTTATGTAGAAACAAGAACATAGTATGTGTTGGCGATGTTGTTTTCTTAAATCTTATAAGAAGAGGAATCTTACCAAAACTAGCCATAATAGATTTTAAAACGAAAAGAATTAAAAAGATTGAAATAGAAGAAGAGATTTTAAAAAAGTTTAAAGTTTTCTATGCAAAAAACCCTCCATCAACTTTAACAAAAGATATATATGAAAAAATATCAAATGCATTATCCTATAAGCATTCCTTGATAATTGTTGACGGTGAAGAAGATTTGACTGTAATAGCATGTCTTCTTATATGTGATGAATCGTACGTAATTTTGTATGGACAACCGGATGAAGGTGTAGTATTGGTCAAGATAAATGAAGAAACGTTGGAGAAAATATCTTTTATATTAAACTTAACGAGAATTTTTGAATGAAAGGTGTTATTAAGGTAGGTAGTTTAAATCATATTAATTTTAAGAAAGGTTATTACTTGAAGAAGAATAAGAAAAAGCGTTGGCAAATTCTTCGCTTTTAATATCTAATTGTTTGCATTTTTTGACATTTTTCTTTACCTATATACATCTCGTGAGTTCCCGATCCCCAGGGTCGGGAATGAGACAGGTACAAGAGTGTTTAAGCTGTACTTGTAGTATTGAAAAAGCAATTTAGATCATTTAAGATATAAATTATTAAGTATATTTAAAAAATTAAATTTAAATTATTGTATATTAGTTGTTGAATATTTTAATATTAAAAAGGAAAGTAATATATTATTGTTGGAACGATTAATGTTGTAACTAGTAGGGATTTCTGTACGTTTAGATAATGACAAAGTATACCAAGAGATGCTGAAGTCACCGCTACCAATACTCCAAGAAATCCTGATGCTATATAAATAATTAATAATAAAAATATAAAAATTATAATATTTAAGTAATAATAATTTAATCGTTGTAAAATTTTTAAAAAGTATTTTGAAATTTCAAGCGTTAGAATCCCTGCAATAGGTATTGAAATGAAAATACACGAAAGAATAAAGATGAAATCCGAAAAAGATATCTCTCCCATAAATTTTTCAACAAAGATTGAAACACCTGATCTTGGATTTCCTATTAAATAGAGAGATAATATTGATACAATTGCATCTGCTGTAGTTATACCACCGATTAAAACCATATACGATTTACTACTGTATATCCTAAAAGCATTTTGCACGAGTAATATTATTTGAGATGGGGATATCGATGGTACTATTGAAAGAAAGAGACTTGAAATTGCTGAGAGAAAGCTTTCCCTATAATATTCTTTCTCACCAGTGGTTATCTTTTGTTTTGGAATCTCTCTAACTCCAGATTTAATCGAAACAAATATTGTACTTAAAGCAAACAACCCGGTGAACATTGCAAGAAGAACTTGATCACTTCTTAAATCCGTTATGTTTAAGGATAGATAACCTAATATTCCTGAATATATTACGATCAAAGATGCATTTAATTTATTTTTATGAACTAAAACTAAATATATTATTAGGACTATTAAAATAATAAATATAAATTTTCTTACATAATTGTATATATATTCTATAAAAATAATTATTATTGGAAGAAGTATTAGAAGAAAAAACGTTGCATTGATTCCACCAACGACGCTTAATCTTACAGCTTCGAATCCTTCACCTCTCATTAACATTCTATGACCAGGTAATATCGATAGAGATGTACTTTCCTCTGGAGCGGATAAGAAAACCGAAGGTATAAAACTTGTAAAACTGTGAGTAATTGCCATGGATATGGAGATTGCAACAATATTCTCAACGGAAAATATTTGTAAAAGAAAAGGTGTAAATGTTATAAACAAAAACACCAACGTGTTGGGATGAACACCAGGTATAAGACCTGTAAAAGTTCCAAGTAAAACGCCTATAAGTATTGATATTACGTTATCAAACATCGTTTGAGTATTATTTTTTAACTATGTTAATGAAATTCTCTATTATTTTTAATCCATTCTTTCCACTTTTCTCCGGATGAAATTGTGTTGCAAAAATGTTTTTCTTTTCTACAACGGCAGGAAATTCTATACCATATTTGCATGTAGCTAAAGTTATATCTTCCTCAGGAACACAATAATAAGAATGAACAAAATAAAAATGAGAGCCATCTCGAATATCACGTAACAATTCAGAATCCTTCAAAATTTTTATACTATTCCACCCTATATGTGGTAATATATTTACATTTCTTATCTTTTTGACGCATCCTTTCAAAAGACTTAATCCCTTTCTATGACCTTCTTCACTCTCTTCAAATAGTAATTGCATACCTAAACAAATTCCAAAGATATAAAGGGATTTCATTTCATCTAAGATTTCTTCAGGTATATTTTCGATTGCAGAATCAAAAGATCCAACACCTGGTAATATTATGGCATCGCATTCTTTAACGTAACGAGGATCCCTACTTATAATACATTTGACACCAAATTTTTTAAAAGCTTTTTCAATACTTTTCAGATTTCCTACGGAATAATCTAATATATAAATCAACATATGTCTCTCTCCTTAATATATTTAAAAACTTTCAATACTATTTAAATAAAGAAAAAATGCAAATAATTAAATTAAAAATCACCTATATTTTATGAACGTGAACTTTATGGAGGTTTATACTTTTACAGATACTTTAACTCATAAGCAGACTTATCGAACGGTACTAAAGCTTCTTAGTCAAGTTCATCAACATAATATTTTTACTGTAAAATTACCTTTTAAATCCTTTTAATTTAAAGATCTTCATCCTGTATATAAGATTTTTGATATTTAAGAGCAAACTCAGCTTTTTGAAGTTCTCTTGCTAAATACATTGCATGTTGGAAATTCGATACCAGATTATGTTGAAGAATTGTATCACATATTTCTTTAGCATTTTTACCAATAATTGTTATTCTTTCAGCTTTTTGACTTGCAGGTATGAATAAACAATATATATTTTCATTATCTATAAAAATTTTAAAATAACCTTTTTTATCTAAAATTGTTTTATTTGTACTCTTTGCTTTTATAATTTTTCCTTCTAATTTATGTACATCGCGTTTCAATCTTTTCTCTTTCAATATGAGTAAATCGAATCCTAAATCTTTTGGTGGTATTTTTTTCATATACGAAATATACATCATTTTGTTAGCGATATGTAATTCTCTTACACTGCCTTTTGTTTTATCACTTGCTTCAGTAGTTAATATTAAATCTATTCCTATCTCATAACACAGTTTACAAAGAAGAGCGTTTATGCCTATGGAATCAGCATCTATCAATTCAGTTATATTTCCTAATCCTGCAAGCAGTGGTAAGTTATATTTCTCTTTTAAAAGTTTATAACATAATAACGATTCAAAAATCCGTTCAACATTCAATATCGGATCCAGAATAATCTTAAAACCTTTTCTCATTGCTTTTTTTACCGCAACGTTTAAGCTGGTTATTTTATCTTCCAAGCTATCTAATTTATTAGGTATAAGAACAATATATGCAGGAATGTTGTTAAACTTATCCAACAATTCTTCGTTAAAGCTTAATATCAAATCACATCCTGACTTTATCCCAGATTTTATGTTCTCATAATCCATCGTATCTATGGAAATAGGTACGTTTAATTTTCGTTTTATATGTTTAACAACGAGTTCAACTTTATCAGGTTTCGTATCCTCAAATCCTAAATCAATTATATCAGCTCCAGATTTCAAATAATATATGGCTTCGGAATAAATTTCATCCATTTTCTTTTCATCACAATTGTTTATTTCAGCAATAATTCTTATTGGAAATGGTCTTCCGAAAGGAATACTACCTATAAAATTGGTAGCGTGTCTTTTTATAAATTCTTTATTATACGTATTATTATATATCTTTAAATTCTCTTTTATTAATATATCTTTAATTATATTGTCAGCTGGAATTTTATCTGAGAGCTTGATTTCGTTTAAATGTTTAAAAAGGATATCTAAGTCTCTATAATGTTTAGTTCCTAGATAAAATGGTATTCCAAAAATTTTTCTTAACCTTTTAACATTTACTCGAAGATTCCCAGGTAATAAAACAAAGGAGTAATTCGTTAGATTAATGTCTTTTAATGCTTTTATTATATCTTCTTCTTTTATTAACGAAGCAATATCACCAATGCCAATAATATCAACATCATATCCTCTTAAAATTTCTTTTATACGTTTAACTAATTTTTTACTAGTTATTAAAAGTATCTTCTTCATTTTAATACTAAATGAAAAGAAAGATTTAAATGATTTAATATTAAAATTTATATTTTTCATTTTTTTATATAATGAAGGTTGAGAGCTTTAGAAGGTATATAGAAAAGCATCGTAGTGATATAGAGAAAAAATTACTCGGAACTCATAAACATAATTATATCAAAAAAATTTTGTTGAACGATTTTCGAAGAATATGGATAAGATATGAAAAAAGGAACGAAAAATTAAGTGAGAATCTTTTAAGAAAAATCGTCGCAATAGATTCTGGAACACAGTCTTTTGAAACGAGATACGGTAGTGTTGTTTATTTTATAAACGCATGTTACTTAAAACATAAAACCTATGAGTTCTTACCAGATATAAGAATATTTTATGAGGAAAATGAAACAATACCAGAACTCGTTAGTAGATTAAGAGAATACAATGAACATAAAATT
>JALTZH010000061.1 GCA_027051265.1 archaeon
TGGTCTCCTTTTATCTGGAGGAACCATTTGTAATAATCTCCTAGCTATATCTTTTTTACTTACTATACCTATAGGTTTATTATCTTCAACAATAAGGATTTGATCAACGTTATACCTTATCATTAAATTACATACTGTTGCAATTGTATCGTTTGGAAATGAGATTATTATCTTTTTGTTCATAAAATCTCGAACTTTCATGTTAAATCTCTCCTTATAGCATTAAACAAATCATGTTCAGTAATTATACCCTCTATTTTTCCATTCTTTACTATAAACAATCCTCCGGTTTTATTTTCTATCATTAGTTTAGCTGCTTTTCCCAAATCATCGTTTTCATTTACCGTTACTATATCTTTGCGCATGAATTCTTTTACGTTTATGTTTAAAACTTCTTCAAATTTATTATCTACGAGTTTTGAGAAAACTCTATTTGAAGCAATTAAATTTATTATTGTTCTAGTAGTGACTACACCAACAAGATTATCTTCATCATCAACTATAGGTATTCTTCTAAACTTTTTTCCCATTAATAGAACGACATCTTTCAACGTATCATTTATACTTGCGGTTATAACGTTTTTTGTCATGAAATCTTTAACACGTTTACCTGTGATTTTATCATATAATAACTCTATAAAATCTCTCTCAGAGATTATTCCACGGATAATTTTTTCATCTTCATTATTCACAACAATTAAATAATCGACCTTGCTTTTAGACATTTTTTCTATACCTTCACTTATTGAGGAGGTTTCCGGGACATATATTGCATTCTCCATTATTTCAGTTATAGGTTCATTTATGCTTGAAAGAAAATTTCCTTTATGTTTTATTGCAATTATCTTTACCTTTTCACCACCACCTAAAAAATTTATAATATCTTTACTCGTAACTATACCGATTAATCTATTTCTACCCGGTTCTACAATAGGTAATCTTCTAAATCTATACTTATTCATCGTATCAATAGCACCTTTTATCGTCATGGTTGGAGGTATTGTAACAACCTCTTTTGTCGATATAAGAATTATCGATCCCTCTCGCTTTAAAACCTTTTTTTTAACGATCTTTTCTCCAATATCATCCATCTTTATTACGTTTGGTTTTGACCTTATATCCCTTCTAGAATCGTAACCAATATTCTTCATAGCTAAGTACGGGAATTATATCATCTAAAATAATTTTATAAATATAGTTTAATATTTATATAATCTGACCTCTTTCCTATGTTATAGTATGAGTGTCCTTTGTAAGGAAGTTGTGCTTCTACTGGAAAGATTCGTAGAAGTATAGTTTGGTAACGTATCCTGTTAAACTCACCTCTCTCCCAATCTCTCTAAGTCTATCCTATCACCGGTTCGGTTTAGAGAGATTCATTAAAACTAGATATCTCCATACTAAAGAGCAGGACTTTCTTGACGACATTTTGTAACATTTTGTAAAAATTTCAAATAATAAAATGGAGATTATTGAAATAATAAAGCAATTAAGCATAATATTCATATTGGTTGCAGTTTTATCCGTTATATGTAACAGAGTTGGAATTCCAACGATATTAGCTTATATAGTATCAGGTATAATTCTGGGTGAAAGTTTTTTTAAAGTTATTGAAATAAATGAAATTATAACAACATTTGCCGAAATAGGTGTTATTCTAATAATGTTATACGTTGGTTTGGAATTCAATCTTAAAAAATTGAAAAAAGTTGGTGTCGAAACTATATACCTTGCGATTTTCGAAATACTTTTGGTGTTCCTTCTTACAACATATTTTGTTAAGTTTTTGGGATTCGATTATACAACATCGGTAATATTAGGGGCTATATTTTCAATAAGTAGCACCGCAGTTATAGTAAAAATTTTAGATGATTTAAAAAAGATACCCGAACGTGCTATTCTTCAGATTATAAGCATTTTGATTGTTGAAGATATGGCAGCAATACTTTTCCTAACAATGTTAGGTAGTCTTTATATAATAGAACAAAAAGCTCTTGAAAATATTCTCATAATGATATCTAAATTCTTACTAATAACGTTTACATTAATATTTCTCGGAAAAAGATTTCTTCCAAAATTTATAGATTGGTTAGGAGAAAATACTTCAAGAGAGATTTTAATGCTTGCAATTTTAGGTATATCCTTTCTCATGGCATTCCTCATGCATGAGGTTAAATTCTCGGTTGCAATAGGTTCTTTTATTATAGGAGCTATAATAGGATATTCAAGATATAGATCAGAAATAAAGCAGCTTATAATTCCAATAAAAGATATCTTTGCATCAATATTTTTTATATATGTTGGTCTTATAACAAATATATTTCTGATAAAGGACTTGGTTCATGTTGTAATAATCCTTGCCATAATTGCTGTTTTAGCTAAGCTTTTAACCCTAAGTATTGGAAGTTTTATCACCGGATACTCTGTTTACTCTTCATTGGTTATAGGTTCATTAATGGTATCGAGAGGAGAATTCTCCTTTATTATGGCAGAAGCGGGTTTAAGAAATTATCTTATCGACGAAGTACTGTATTCGATTATAATAGTATCAACAATTCTAACTATATTTTCATCGATATTTCTAACAAAAGAAGTTGAAAAGATAATAAAAACGTTTCAAAGATTTATCCCCACAAGCATAAAAGATTATTTCAGATTTATATCAATACCAACAATAACATTAACTAAGCGAAATCCTGCCTTAAAAAGAATTAAGACATCATTAACTTTAATATCTATATATGTTTTTATAACAACCGTTATATTTATAATATCTGAAAATTATATTAAAAAATATATATTTAAAATCACCAAAATATCAATTCCAGAATATTTCATGCTTTTAATTTCTATAATACTCTCCTCACCATTCCTCTATGCTATATTGAAAGAAATTAAAAGTATCGTTGCAACTATCTTTCGATACACTCATATATCTGTACCATTGTTAAAATCTAGAGATGTATTCAGATCCATAAGGTATACGGTTTATTTCCTTCTTGTAGGTTCTATATTTATATATCTTTCCATGCTAGCTAATGCAATATATGGGTTTGAATATATTATTCATTATTCTCTTATTCTTTTAATATTAGCATCTTCTTACTATTATTGGTCAGCAATTACTAGGTTTCACAAACACTTAAAAAAAGCAATAAAAGATTATCTTTCTTCATCTGAAGATATGGGAATTGAAACCGATAGGATTAAAATTTTACCTAATACTATTATCTCAAGAACGAGAATTAAAGTGAAAGATTTTGAAAGATTAACCAATGTAAAAGTTATAGCTATTGAAAGAAAAGATAATAGAATAACTAATCCACATTCTGATGAAATTTTAAGAGTAGGAGATGTTCTAATTGTTAAAGGTAGATTCAGAGATATAGAAAGAGTATATCTTTATCTTTATGGTTTACTCTAATTTTCTCCTTTAACTAACTGACCTCCTCCTTGTCATTATTGCAACGGTTTTTTAGTGTAATTAGGTATGGTTAGGGTACTTTTAATTAATATTAAATCGGGTAGTATAGGTGATTTGCATAGATTTACTAATGAAAGAATTCGAGAAAAATTCAAGTTTCATTCCGATATTATTCAAGAAGCGATGAAGATTGTTAAGATAGAGAACGATGGGTTGGTTGTTTCGTTAAGATTAAGGGAAAGAGTTTACTTACCTCTTTACATCAGGAGATATCATTGGAAGTATTTAAAATACGAGTATGGTAGGGTTATTATAACTCGTGAAGAAAAAGATTTTTATGCTTGTATATCTATTAAGGTTAGAGAAGGAATCATTTAAACCATGAGAGTTTTTAGGTATAGATTTTGATTATTACAATAATAGTAGTAGTTGCGGATGAGAAAGGTAGGGAAGTTATGAGAATTCAAGGAGATGAACTGATTCAACGAAAAGAATATTATGAAAAGCTAAAAGGATGAGAAAAATAATCGTGATTGAGAAGCTTAAAGGATTAAAGAGAAATATTAAAAGAGATAAAAAGATTCGAAAAATCTTACATAGATGGTGTTATAACGATTTAATCAAAAAAATCAAATACAAAGATAAGCTCAAAGAAATCCCTGTCATAGAAGTTTTACCAAGATAATATTGGATTAAGATTTGAACGCTCCCATAAATATGGCTAAAAAAGGTATGGAAATGTTTAATCTCTCCGCCTTAAAAGACGAAGCTTCTTAAAGAGGTGATGTGATAAAAACTCCAGCAAAAAACTTACTTCACACTATTGGTGCATAACAAAGTCGATCCAAGTTAGCTTTTTAAGTAAGGAAGAATATAACTTCCTAGCTGTTCTAGAGAGTGTGAATTTCTAATAGAGTAAGAGTCCAGTTTTATCTTCGTTACGGTTATCTGTCTTATCGGAAGGTTCATCGTTATGAGAGGTAAAAAAGCATTTTAAACAAATATTTTGCATGTTTTTCATGTTTAATCTTCTTTTTTAATTCATCTGTCATGCTCATGACAAATATATAATAAAACGCAAAAATTTTTAAAAATTTTATCCCACATTAAAAGGTAAGATTTGTCATAACTTTTGTCAAATATATGCATTTTGATATTTTATCCGATAAAACATTATAATCGAATCCTTTTCTTCTAATTTTTTCAATTTTATAAGAAATTATTGGGCCCGGAGGGATTTGAACCCTCGACCTACCGGTTATCAGCCGGTCGCGCTACCTGGCTACGCCACGGGCCCTAAATGTTCGTTAATTTAAAAAATTGTTAACAAAATTAAAATTTAATGGTAAAGGATAAAATATTAAAAATTTTAGAAGAATATAAAG
>JALTZH010000062.1 GCA_027051265.1 archaeon
ATCTTATATTCTTTATCATTTATTTTTATAACTATACTTCCTTCTTTTTTATACATTTGATAAATCTCTTCCTTGTTTTTCTTTATAAAATCAATTAAAACTTTTGTATCCTTTTTATATTTTTTTCCAAGTTTTGCTAAATTCAATTTTATATCTTCCACAACTTCTTTTAGTGGACTCTTTTTTGTAACGAAGATCTCTTTTATCCTGATCGTTCCTCTTATCGTGTCTAAAAGTTTTTCAATGTTATGATCGGTTACAATTATAACTCTTTTAAGCTCTTCTGCTAAAGATATTTTTTTACTCGTTTTATACTTTCTTAAAAGAGCAATTATTTTCTTTAAAAGTTCTCCTTTAATAAGATAATCTTCTTTGAGATATTTATCATCATATCTAGGCCATGACGTTTGATGAATACTTTCTCCTTTTGAAAAGAATCTCTGATAAAACTCTTCAACAAAATGCGGTATAAATGGTGCTAACAATTTTAAAAGATTATATATAACGATCGTTAACGTATACCTCGCAGCATCTTTCGATTCTTCACCATAAACCTCCGGATTATACAATCGATGTTTTATTTCTTCAAGATAATAATCACAGAAATCATGCCATGCAAATGTTTGTATCTTCTGTAGTGCAGAGCTAAAATTGTATTTATCCATTTCCTCGGTTACTTCTTTTATTAAGGAATTTAATTTATAAAGTATCCAAAGATCTTCAACGTTAAACTCTCCATCAAATTTCTCCAATGGTATGAATTTGGATGCGAAATTGAAAGCGTTGTAGAGTTTTACGAGAAATCTATAACCAAAAATTACATCCTTAAGTGAGAACGGATAATCTTCACCAACAGTTGCCAACGAGGCCCATTGTCTTACAGCATCTGCACCATATTTCTCAAGAAGAGGTTCAACCTCTACGTAATTACCAAGGCTCTTACTCATCTTTCTACCATCTTCTCCCAAAACCATACCGTTTATCAGTATCTCTTTAAATGGTTCTTTATTTACTAATGCAACGGATTTTACAATTGTATAATAAATCCATGTTCTTATTATATCATGACCTTGTGGTCTTAAATTAACAGGATATATTTTTTCGTTCAATTTAGGCCATCCAGCTATATAGAGAGGTGTAATACTTGAATCCATCCACGTATCCATTACATCAGTCTCCGGTATAAATTCTTTCGAACCACATTTTGGACATTCTTTTTTTGGACTTTGTTTTTCTGGAAAAACAGGAAGTTCATCTTCATCAGCTAAAATAATTTCTCCACATTTTTTACAATACCATATAGGAATAGGTGTTGCAAACACTCTCTGTCTGGAAATGACCCAATCCCATATCATTGATTCGACCCAATTTTTTAATCTAATTTTCATATGATCCGGATACCACTTCATCTTATCAGCTGCTTCTAATATTTTATCTTTCAGTTTTCTTACATTAACGAAGTATTGCTTCGTTACTATAATTTCAACCGGCGTTTTACATCTCCAACATCTACCATACCTTTGTCTGATTTTTTCCTTCTTTACAAGAAGTCCCGAGTTCTGGAGATCATCTATTATCCTCTTCCTTGCATCTTCGATATACATACCACTATAAGCACCGGCATTTTCGTTAAGAGTACCATCTTTATTTAACACGTTTATTATTTTTAAACCATGTTTCTTAACCCATATAACGTCCTGTTTATCACCAAAGGTACATATCATTACAACTCCTGTACCAAAACTTGGATCAACATCTTCATCAGCAATAACCTTAACCTTTCTATTATAAATAGGCACTATGAGGTTAGATCCAATTAACTTTCTATACCTGTTATCTTCAGGGTTAACTGCAACTGCAACACAAGCAGCTAACAATTCTGGTCTTGTTGTTGCTATGATAACTTCTTCTCCATTTTCTTTAAAAAACTTTATATAATTCAAGAAAGTTTCTCTTTCATCATACTCAACCTCTGCCTGCGCTATAACAGTTTCACATCTTGGACAATAGAATACAGGATGCTCACCTCTATAAATTAAACCTTGTTTATACATTTTTATAAATGCCAGTTGACTCAATCTTATGTAGTATGGTTCCATTGTTATATATTCAAAACTCCAGTCAATAGAAAAACCCAATCTTTTAAGTTGAGATTTCATCCTTTGGATGTTTTTTTTCGTTAATTCTATACACATTTCTCTAAATTTTTCTCTAGGAACATCCCTCTTTCTTATCTTATACTTCTCTTCAACTTTTACTTCCGTTGGCAATCCATGACAATCCCAACCCTGAGGAAAAAGGACGTTATATCCTCTCATTCTCTTATATCTTGCTACTAGATCTATATAAACCCAGTTCAAAACATGTCCAAGATGAATTTCTCCAGTTGGATATGGGGGAGGGGTATCTATAACATAAGCATTCTCAAGATTATTCCAATCGAATTTATAAACTTGCTTTTCTTCCCAAAATCTTTGCCATTTTGTTTCGATTTCCTTATGGTTATAACTCATATTAAAATAAATTTAAAAAAGAAAATTCAATTATATTATGAGCGTTATTTATTTAGACAATGCTAATGCTACTAAAGTTGATGAAGAAGTTGTTAAGGTTATGGAAATTTACTTTAAAGAAAAATATGGAATACCTGGAGGAGAGTTTGGTCATAAGTTTGAAGAAGAAGCTTTAGAAGCCTTAGAAAAGGCAAGAGAAATTATAGCCAAAAAAATTAACGCTGAACCCAATGAAATTATTTTTACATCTGGTGATTTGGAAAGCAATAATCTTGCAATCTTTGGTTATATAAGATCTTTGAAAAATAAGTGTAAAATCGTAACTAGTAAGATTGAACAGAGAAGTATTCTCGATGTTTTTAAATATTTAGAAAAAAATGGATATTTAGCTAAATATATAAATGTTGATAATGAAGGATTCCTAAATCTCGAGGAGTTTGAAAGAGAGCTCGGGGATGCAAAATTTGCTTCAATACAATTTGCAAACAAAGAAATTGGTACGATCCAAGATATGAAAGCGATAGTGGATTTATGCAAAGATAAGAACGTTATTCTTCATTGTGATGCATCTCATGCTTTTTGTAAAGTTGATATTGATGTGAAGAAACTTGATGTTGATATTTTAACGTTATCCTCTACTCTCATTCATGGTCCTAAAGGTATTTCTGCTTTATATGTTAAAGATGGTTTAAAACTTGAACCATTATTTTTTGGTGATGCAAGAGAAAGAGGAATAAGACCTGGATTTATTGATGTTGCATATGCTGTTGGATTCGCTAAAGCTGTTCAACTGTTTAAAAAAGAACATATAAAAACGATGAAAACTCTTAGAGATTATATGATCAAAAGGCTACTTGAAGTTAAAGATTCTGAACTCAATGGACCTAAAGGAGATAAAAGACTTTGCAACAATGTTAACATTTCGTTCAAATATGTAGAAGGAGAAGCTGTAGTTTTAAGACTTAGTATGAAAAATGTAATCATAGGAACAGGATCTGCTTGTTATAGTCCAGAGTTAGAACCAAGTCATGTTATCTTAGCTCTCGGAAAGGGATATGATGCAAGCCATTCATCTCTTAGAATTGTTTTGAGTAAATACAATAACATGGAGGAAATAAAATTTGCTTGTGATGCAATTATAGAAACTATAGAAGACTTGAGAAGAATTAGTCCTTGGAAATTTTAAAAAATTTTCATAATTATGCATATAAATGTAATTAAACTCGGTGGAAAAGTTTCAATCGAAAATTTAATAGACGATATAAAAAGGATGAGAAAATCTAACCATAGAATTGTTATTGTTCACGGAGGAGGTCAGGAGTTAACGGATATGCTAAATCGTTTAAATGTATCGACAAGATTTATAAACGGATTAAGATACACGGACGAAATTACATTGGAAGTTGCTAAAATGGTTTTTTCAAAGATAAGAGAGGAAATTGTTTCAAAATTAAACATAAACAACATAAATGCTATAGGTCTTTCAGGTTCCAATAGAATCTTTAATGTTAAACCTCTAAATATAAAAAAATATGGATATGTTGCAATCGTCGATAAAGTTAATACCGAGAAATTGCTATCATTTCTTGAAAAAAACGTTATCGTGATATCTCCAATAGGTGTTGATCAAAACGGAACATTTTATAATATTAATGCGGATGAAGTTGCAAACAAGGTTGCGTCAGCTTTAAAAGCGGATCGATTGATATATCTAACAGATAAACCAGGAATACTAAGAGATGTAAACGACATGAACAGTACAATAGAGGAGATAAATATTTCGGATATAAATATATTTATTAATAGAAAAATCGTAAGTAAAGGTATGATTCCTAAACTTTTATCCTCTGCAAATGCGATCAGAAATGGTGTTAAAGAGGTATTTATAATATTCGGATGTTGTAAAGATCCGATACATTTATATTTTTCTGGAAAAATAAAAGGTACAAGAATTGTTTCAAAATGATTTTATTTTAATATTTCTTAAAGATTCCGAATCAAAGGTATAATCTGTTAAATCTAACTTTAACGGTGTTATGGAAATTCTTCGTTCAACTTTTAACACATATACGTCTGTATTTTTTTCATCAATAATAATATTATCACCATTGATCCAAAAATATCTTCTTCCTCTTGGATCTCTTCGTTCCTCAACTGATGTATTGTAATACTTTCTTGCAAGTCTCGTTATCTTTATCTTATAATCTCTTGGATTTTTAGGAACGTTTACGTTTAGAACTTCGAATTC
>JALTZH010000063.1 GCA_027051265.1 archaeon
TATATAATATCATTAACAATTTTCCATAGTCTTCTCTCAATTCTCCGAGGTCTATAATTTCTTGAATCTTAGCTAATCTATTTATTAAAAAGATAAAAATTCTATCTAAGAATCTTCCTTCTAAATCTTTTCTCTTAACAATTTTCATCAAATAATCTAAATGTGTTTCTTCTTTCATAAGAAAATCAACAAATATTTGTTAACATAATAAAAAATATCTATGCCTAAAGATTTTGAACATTACTTTTCAGAAAGACCAAAATGTGAACTAGAGTATAGAATAATAAGAACATTAATACTTGGCAAACTCTTCGAATTTATAACTTGCAAAGGTGTTTTTTCATATAAGAAAATAGATCTTGGTTCTAGAGTTTTATTAAACGCTGCCGAAATTAATAGGAACAGCTTTGTTTTGGATTTAGGTTGTGGTTATGGAGTTATTGGAATAGTTATTGCAAAAATATATAATTCAAAAGTTATTATGATTGATATAAATAAACGTGCAATAAAATTAGCAAAAGAAAATGTTATACGTAACAACGTTCAACATCTTGTTGAAGTGAGAAGAGGATATCTCTATGAACCTGTAAAAGGAGAGAAATTTGATGTTATAGTTACGAATCCTCCACTTGCTGCAGGTAAAAAAGTAATTTTTGAGATAATTGAAAATGCACGTAACTATCTTAAAAAGAATGGATCGCTGCAAATCGTTGTAAGAAAAGGTAAAGAATTAATTAAGAGAAAACTGGAAGATACTTTTGGTAACGTTGAAACCTTATCAAAAAGTTCTGGGTACAGAGTTTATAAGTCTACATTGTATTAATACGAGAATTTTGTAAAAGAGTTCTTAGTTATACATCTAAACTTTTATTTTTTAATTATTATGGTAAAAATTTTAGTAGTTGATGACGAAATCGATATTGCAGATACGCTGAAAATATTACTAGAACGGAGAGGATATGAAGTAGTGACAGCAAATTCTGGGAGGGAAGCGTTAGAGAAGGTAAAGAAAGAGAGGCCTGATGTTATACTTCTTGACGTGATGATGCCTGACATGTCTGGTTGGGATGTTTGTAAAAAAATAAAGGAAGACGCTTCAACAAAGGATATCCCCGTCATTATGTTAACAATTCTCTTTGGTGAAGAAGAAAAGAAGAAAAGTTTTGAAGTTAAAGCTGATGCCCATATCGAAAAACCTATCATCATCGATCGAGTTATCGGTGTCATAAATTGGGTTCTTAAATATAAAAAGAAATTAAAGTAATATCATATATATGTAGATAAATAAATAGATGAGATGATAAGAGCAAATGTAAAAAGATTTATATTTGATGTTATAAGTTCTTCTTATGTTAGAAAAGTTAATTGGTAAAATACCAACAAATTATTTTTCACTTGTTATCGTAGGCCCTCCATTCTCAGGTAAAAGAGAATTTTTAATAAGAGAAGCTGTTGATAATTCAAATAAATATCAAATTTTATATATTACTTTAGAAGAAACCCCAAAATATATATATGATAGGTTAAATAAATTAAGAGCTAATCTTAACAACGTATTTATAATAGATGCTTCTCCATGGTCCGGTGTTGAAAGAGTTGATTGGATAAAAGAAACGAGAGCAAAAATTATAACTTCTTCAATATTAAATTTGTTTAAACTTAATAACGATATTGAATCTATTATAAAACTCATGAAAATCCCTATCGTTCTAATAATAGATAATCTCTCCACACTTTTTATAAAACATTCCGCAGAATCCGTTTTTAATTTTGTAGATTACCTAAATTCAAGAGTTAAAACAAACTATGGTAGAGTCTATTATTCCCTTCATGATGATATTCATGAACCGACAATAATAAAGAGGGTTATATATATGTGTGATGCACATGTAAGGATACAATATGAAGAAACGGAAGAAAAAGTTATAAGAAGAATAAAATTAGTCAATTTTAGAAGATATATAATACCATCATCCTGGAAGAATTTTGAAGTTACGGAGGATGAAGGTTTTAAAATTATTTGAAGATCTAGAGATTCGAAGAAAGATTGTTCATATTTTAGGAATATCTTTCGCAATAGCTTTCGCGTTTTTAAAGGATATCTTTCTTATAGGATTAGTTATTTTAAACGTAATTTTCATGTTAGTTATTATTTCTTTATTTTATAAATACTTTAAGATGTTTAAGTTTTTAGAAAAATTCGAACGTAAAGATGATTTGAGAATGTTTCCTGCAAAAGGGGCAATAATGTATTTTGTTGGAATTCTTATCGTACTCGTATTTACTAGGGACTTAAATATCCTTCTCATTTCGATTCTTATATTAAGCTTATCTGATGGTTTTGCAACAATCGTTGGTAGAAGGTATGGAAAACATAGACTACCATATAATAAGAAAAAGAGTTTTGAAGGAACTTTAACGTTTTTTATTATCTCTTATATTATTCTCTCCTTATTTACTAAAGATTTATATTTCTCACTTCTTGCTTCATTTATGCTTGCAATCCTTGAAAGTTTAAATTTAAAAGTGGATGATAATCTATTGATTCCCGTAGCTACAGCATCATTACTATTATTGTTCCCATAACTTTTTCTCAAACCTAAAAGACAAAGGATTCTCAATAGAACGGAGAGCAGATTTGATGGAACAGTTTTCTATCACTGTTATAGCTCTATAACGATAGAAAATAACAAAACGCAAAAATTTTTAAAAAATTTTATCCTGTTCTAAAGAGCTAGGCTTGCTCTAACAAATGCATAAAATTTTGAGTTTTAAGAAGTAACTTACTACTAATAGATTCTCTAATATCTCAATTTACTAGGAGTACAGATAATTCCTATGTACTCAGAGAATATTGATAATAATCCTTCCTGAATAAAACCATTTCTATTAAGACCATAAATCTTTATAATAACAAATCCATTTCTCTTTAAGTGTTTTATTAATTCAAAAAGTGAATAGAATTTTGTCCATACTTTATATCTCTTGTTACTTATAAATCTATAAATAAATCCTTCACCTTTTATAATAGATTTCAGAACCTTTCTAAACCTCAATTTTATTATATTATTTAAAATATATATAATATTTAACTTATTTGCAACCGTTACTATTAGAATTCCTCTTTCTTTTAATACTCTTCTTATTTCTTTTAAAGCTTGATCTATGTTACAATGATTTAATGCTCCAAAAATTGATACTGCGGCATCTATTGAAGAATCTTTTATAGGTAATTTTTCAACATCCCCAAGGATACATGGAGCTTTATTTCTAAATTCTTTGAGGAGAGTTTTTGAAATATCCAAACCGTATATTTTACCGTATTTACATATCGTATAAAAATGATAACCATCTCCACATCCTATATCCAATATTCTTTGAGATTTTTTAAGATTTAGGATTAGAATACTTTTTTCAAGTTTACGCATCTTCGTTTTGTATAGCTTACCATACTCTATACCTATAGCTTCATAGTATTTTCTTATACTTTTCTTTCTATAATTTAATTTTCTCATATAATGTATTAAAAAACGGTGTAAATTTTACACATTCTATTTGAATACACTTATAGGTTGAAACTCAAATCTGAAATGAAATGTTCTAGATATACTCTTTACTTTTACAAACATCACTAAGAAAGCCTTGTCTTTCAGGTTAGGAATGAATTAAAGGGTAGGTTTGAAAAAGTAACGACATACGAAACGTTTATAGCATGGGAAGAGATCAGAGAAACTTTATAACAAACATAAGTTAAGAAAAAATCAAATGTTCTTAAATTCTATAGCATTTTCACACATATATGTATTGTTAAACATAACGTAAACACTCTTAACGTCTTTCATATCTTTAATATAATATTTTATCTTTTGTAATTCATTTTTAGTATATTTATATTTATATATAATTTTATTCTCGATATGCTTTCCATGTAATCTAAAATATGCAATTTCGTTGTAATATGTCGGTTCTCTAACAAGAGGATCGGTTATATCTACGAGATCATATTTTTCACATAATTTTTTTATATTGTTTTTATTCCATCCTCTCAATTCAATAGCTATGAACATGCCATCACGATCTATATTTGAAAAGAAATCTTCCGCATTTTTTACGTTATTTTCTGTATCTTTAAAACTGTTAGGTAATTGTATAACAAGAATTTTAGATTTTAAAATTTTTGCATATATCAACATTTTCTTCCAGTATTCGTAGACATGCTCGGTTAATCTTAGAAATCCAACTTTTCCTTTGAGTTCTTTATAGTTTTTAATGTTACTTCTTCTCCATGTTGGTGATGATACATCGTGAGTTATTCCTTGAAAAACCTTTATTGTGAATTCGAATTGTTCCGGTGCTTTTTTTCTCCATTTCTTAACAGTATCCTCCTTTATTAATTCATAGAACGTACGTTGAATTTCAACAACATTAAACGTCCTAAAATATTTATCCATACTCATACAAAAACCGCAACAACCTATTTTTATCCTCATAAACTATATTTAAATTATATTATAGTAGTTATTTTGGTTGAAAAAATAATATAGGCATTTACCAATTTGTTATTGTTACTGCTGTTGCTGCTACTGCTACTACTACTATATACTACTACTACTTTGCTACTACTACATATTAACTACTACTACTACTACCACCACTACTACTGCTACCACTACTACTACTACTACTACCATTACTACAACTACTACCACTACTACTTATTCACTACTAATCATTATTGATAGTATTAATAC
>JALTZH010000064.1 GCA_027051265.1 archaeon
TGCAGGTTGTTCAACTGGTCAAGAAGCATATAGTCTATCTATGTTAGTTAATGAGTACTTAAAAAAAGATCTTGATAAATACATGATTAAAATTTACGCTGGAGATATAGATAAGGATGCTTTAAACTATGCTACTCGAGGCATTTATAGAGAGGAGGAGATTAGAAATGTTGAAGAATACTTCCTTAAGAAATATTTTATAAAGAATAACGGATTTTATAAAGTTACTGAGAATGTTAAAAGAATTGTAGAATTCATATATATGGATTTAACAGTTGACCAAAAATTTAGAGAATATTTTGATTTAATCCTCTGCAGAAACGTTATAATTTATATTGATCAAAAATATAAAAGAAAAATATTTGAAAATTTATACAACATGCTTAGAGAAAATGGCTTCCTAGTTATAGGAAAATCTGAAAGTTTACCCATTAACTTTAGAGATAAATTCGAAACGATAAGTCTCGAAAATAAGATATATATGAAGAAGTGATGCCTCATGGATAAAACGTTAATAAGTTTTGATGGGAAATATATGATATACTCGCAGTATGGTGTAAAAGAAGAATGGAACGATGCAAGAATATATCTCTTTAGCAACGGACAAATAATTATAAAAGGATTGATGAAGGAATACAAATTGAGATGTAAGGATATTGAACCTGTAGATAAGAAAATACCACCATCAGCTACCGGTTTAGTAACGATGTTTGAAACCTATAAAATTAAACAGAAAGATATATTTTTATTAATACATGGTGATAAGAAAGATATAAAGAAACTAACGAGATTTATATGTTATTTTAAAATATCTAATGAATTGTGCTATATACTTTATCCCTACATGATTGGTGGTGCGATTCAAAAAAACGTTAAGTGGAAAAAATCGATTTTGGAAGTAAAATTAAAGAGATTACCAGGTAAATTTGAGGAAAAATTAATCTTTAGATGTGGAAATGATATAATTACAATTCCATTGGAAAAGGTTATAGATTTTAAAAAAGACAAGATTACCGTAGCAAAAAAAGAAGTAGATGTGCTAAACCTTAAATTTCTTGATGAAAAAAACGTTTCTTATGTCATGCTAATATATATTTTAAATTTGAATATATTGTATAAAATTTTGGAATCATATTTTGATGAGCATGATATTAAAAGAGAAGAGGAAGTTGTAGAAGAATACAGTTACGAAGATGTTGAACTAAACGACAAAGAGGAACAGGTGCTCTATGCATTATATTCTGGGATTAATCCTTTGGAAGTTCATTCTCTACTTGGATTGGATGTAGGAGAAGTTGAAAAAATATATGATAAGCTGATTGAACTTAAACTATTAAAATTAGTAAGGTTAAGAAAAGAAGTTGAACTTACAAGTAAGGGAAAATATTTTGTTGAAAAAATAATGAAAGAAAAAGGTACGAAAATATGATTCGAGTAGTTGTTGTTGATGATTCTTTCGTTATGAGAAAATTTATAAAAAGAATTCTTGAATCAGATCCAGAGATTAAAGTCGTTGGTGAAGCGTCGAACGGATTAGAAGCTATTCGAATTATAAAAGAACAAAATCCGGATGTTGTTACGATGGATATAAAGATGCCTGAGATGGATGGTTTGGCAGCTATTGAATATCTGATGAAAAACAATCCTTTGCCTATTGTAGTTATTTCTTCTTTAGCAAAAGAGGATTCTTATTATACGATTAAAGCTTTAGAACTTGGTGCAGTTGATTATATAACGAAACCTAGTGGTGAAGTTTCGATTGATATAATTAAACTGAAAGATGAAATAATAAATAAAATAAAGAACGCTGCAAAAATTCAGAGGATTAAACTTGTTTACAAATATAAGGAATACAAGAGAAGGTTAAAAAAATCAAAACCAAAAGAAAAGTTTTCACGATTAGTTATAATAGGTGCATCCACTGGAGGTCCTAAAGCGTTAATGGAAATATTCAAAGATCTCGATGAAATTAATGCATGTATTGTTGTTGTACAGCATATTCAAGAATTCTTCTCAAGTATCTTAGCTGAAAGATTGGATAAAATTTCTGGATTAGAAGTTCATGAAGCAAACGATGGTTTTATATTAAGGGATAACATTGCATACGTAGCTAAAGGGGATTATCATCTAACATTTGATAGAAATAGAATTAGATTACTAAAAACTCCAAGAATAAATGGTGTAAGACCTAGTATTGATGTGACGATGATATCTGCTGCTGAAAATTTTGGAAGTAAAACAATTGGTGTAATATTAACTGGTATGGGTAAAGATGGTGCAAATGGTGTTAAAAAAATAAAGGAAAAAGGAGGATATGTTATCGTACAGGATGAGAAAACAAGCATTGTAGCATCGATGCCAAAAGCTGCAATGGAAACGGGTTGTGTTGATAAAGTTTTGCCACTACACGAAATAGCAAAAGAATTGAAGAAAATTGTTAATAATTAATTATTTATGAAGTTTGAACTTGAGAGTAGAGAGTTAAAAGAGTTGTTTATTTCAACAGTAATAATAGCCTTTTGTTTTACATGGGTGATAGATGTTAAAGGATTATTGTTTTTGGTATATTTCTTAATAATGTTCATAATAGTAGGGCTTGCCTTCGTATTACATGAAATTGCTCATAAATATGTTGCAATTAAATTTGGTTTAGAAGCTAGATTTCGTGCATGGTATTTAGGTCTAGCTATAGCAGTAGCGTTAGCGTTGACGATAAAATTTTTCTTCATTGCTCCTGGTGCTGTACAGATACATTCGGTTAGATATATAACGAGGAGTGAAGAAGGCAAAATAGCAATAGCTGGAGTCTTAACAAACATTTTCCTATCGATAATATTTGTATTATTATATATGATAACTTTTAATCCAATATTCAAATTCGGAGCTATAATAAATGCATGGCTTGCGTTTATAAATCTATTACCCTTCCCACCTTTAGATGGTTCAAAAGTTTTATTCTGGAACCCAATATTATGGTTGGTATCAATAATATTTTCGTTCTTTTTATATCTATATCTTAAATAGTATGAAATGTTAACTATCTATAATAATGTTATGCCGTACAATAATAAGCATGAGAGTTATAAGTACTATAAAAAAGCTGGAGAGATCGCATTTAGTATTATTAAGGATGTTGAAAAGATTTTAAAGCCAGGGGCATCTGTTTTAGATATTGTAGAATGGGTTGAGAAAGAAATCTTGAAGAGAGGGGGGAGTCATGCTTTTCCATGCAATCTATCTATCAATGAAGTTGCAGCACATGATACGGCGAGAATTGATGACAATAGAATATTAAAGGAAGGAGATGTTGTAAAGATAGATATCGGTGTTCATATAAATGGATATATTGCTGATACTGCAAAAACTATAATTGTAGGTGCAAAAAATAAAAAGAAAGATAAACTCGTAAAAGCTAGTAAGGAAGCATTAGAAGAAGCTATAAGCAAAATAAGACCTGGAATTAAAAGTAATGAAATTGGAAGAGTAATAGAAGATACTATAAGGAGTTATGATTTGAAACCAATAGTTAATTTAACAGGGCATTTTTTGGAGAGGTATAAGTTACATACGAACAAGGTTCTTTTTAATATTTATACACGACATTATTTTGAAATAAAGGAAAACGACGTTATAGCAATAGAACCATTTGCAACAGATGGGTATGGGAAGGTGGTTGATGAAGCTGAAGCGTTGATATTTAGATATCTAACAAGGAAACCTGTTAGAAATATTTATGCAAGAAGATTACTCGATTATATAGAAAGGAATTATCCATATCTTCCTTTTTCTGAAAGATGGCTTGGAAAAATGATGTCAAAGATAAACCTCTATGCTGCTCTTAGAGAATTGATCAACATCAAATCAATCTATGCATACAACATACTTAGAGAAAAAGCACGAGGTCTTGTTTCACAAGCAGAGCATACGGTAATAGTTAAAAGGGATGGGTGCGAAATAATTACACTTGCTTAATATTAGGAAAAATATTTGTACTTGAGCTATTTTAACAATAATAATATATTATGAGAATAATTTTAATTTTTATTATTATAATATCCTTTTTAATTATTCAAGAAGCATATTCCGATACGTTAATAGTTAATAAAACGGAAGGTTGTAAAACAGGTGATGCTTATTTTTATACGATAAGAGATGCGATAGGAAATGCTACAGATTTTGATACCATTTATATTTGTGGTGACTATTATCCAGAATCTATTGAAATTATCAATAAAAACAATTTAAGAATCATCGGCATATCGTTTAAGAATAAACTTCCAATATTAAATGGCGAAAAAAACAAATGTTGCCTGATAAATATATATAATTCAAGTAATATAACAATAAGGAATATAATTTTAAGATCAAACATAACAACGTCATGGTATTCTAAGATTAACAATTCTTATAATATATCTCTGGAAAACTTAGAGTTATATTATATACCAGGTGATATTATCGTTGAAAAAAATGAGTTTATACATGTATACAATACAGAACTTTTATCAATAAACAACATAACAATGATATCCGATCGAAACTTAACTTGTATGAACATATCTAATTCGAAAAATATATCTGTTAGGAGTTCAATTTTATCCGATAATTTTAGAGGCATCACAATATACAATTCTTCTTATATATCAATATTAAACAATAATTTTCTTAATATAAAACATAACATATTAATTTTAAATAACATTTCATATTTTAACTTAATAAACAATATAATTA
>JALTZH010000065.1 GCA_027051265.1 archaeon
ATTTATTATTGATAAAAATTCCTGCAGGAAGATTCAAACTATCAATAGCATCAAAAATTTCACTCGATATCTTCGTATATTCCATATATATATTATAATTCCAAAACAGTACCTTATAAAAATGTTCTTATTTAATAATAAAAAAGTTATTTTAATAATTTTCTAACTTTTTCAGCTTTTTCAACCTCTTCTCTTATTTCTTTTGGTATCTTTTGCTCTTTTCTTTTCCTCTTAACATATATTATATCATCTATCTTCAATATAGATGATACAAATTCTGTAGCTCTTATAAGTATAATTTCTTTTAAATCGTAAAAATCTACAATTCCTTCCTTATATGTATCTACAATACTTTTTTTATTACAGTCCAATCCTGTATAGATTTCTCCATCTGCATGTCTCTTCCTTAATTCTAATAATACGTCTAAATCTTTCATTCCTGCATTGTATGCAAGATATCTCGGTATCGTTTCTAGTGCATCGGCGTATGCTTCAACAACTATCTGTAACTTTGTTGGTATCGTTTTTGCATATTCTCTCAATCTTTTAGCAAGTTCCACTTCAACTGCACCACCACCAGCAACAACTCTTCTACTTTTATAAACTTTATCCATTAAAATAATCAACGATTCAATCTTTCTCTTGGTTTCCATTGCATTTATTTCTGAACCCCCTCTAACCAGTATAGAGCATACGTTTTTGTTCTTACATCCGGTTACATACATTATCTCCTCCATGCCAATTTTATCTTCTACAACTAATTCTGCATATCCAAGAATTTCTGGTGACAAATCTCTTGCATTACTTATAATCGTTGCTCCCGTTGCTTTAGCTATTAACTCCAACACCTCGGATTCGACATCTCTTACGCCTAATATTCCAGCTTTGGATAAGTAGTACATAGCAATTTCATCTATGTTTTTATCACAGAAAACAACATTTGCACCAACCTTTTTTATCAATCCTACAACATATCTCGTTACACGATGTTTGAATTCTGTAAAAGCTAACAATGATCTCGGATCTTTGGATGATACTTTCATACCTGGAGGGGCACGTACGGTAAATTCTCTATTTATACATAAAATCCTAGCTTTCCTTAAAATCTTTGGCATGTCTGGATGAACTCTTTTACCTAAATCTATGAAAATACCGTTGATTAATTTTGTTTCATATATACTTCCACCAGGTCTATAATTAACGTATATGTTATCTTTACTTCCAGCTTTTTCTATTGCATCAGCTACTATTTTGGCGATGAACTTATTCTCATTACTATTGCTTCCTAAATAGCTTAATGCTATCCAATATAAATCACTTTTTCTAAGTTTTAACGATAAATTCTTAAGATAATTTCTCGCCTCTCTCAATGCAATGTTATAACCTTCGATGATTAAAGATGGATGAAATCCTTTAAGCAATAGTTCCTGTGCCTTTCTGAGCAATTCTCCTATTAATGTTGCTAACGTTGCAACACCATCTCCATACTCTCTGTTATGTACGACACCTAAACTAACCAAAAGTTTGGCTGCTGGATGCTTAATGTTGGCTAAGTATAAAATAACAGCACTCGAATTTGTTATCGCTACATCTCCAACCTTATCTTTCAACATTTTATCAAACCCATATGGGCCAAGTGTTGTTTTTAAGGTTTCAGTAAGAACTCGTATGGCGTTGATGTTTTGAAATATGGTTTGATATTTGTTTACATTTGAATTTGATTTCTCATTCTTCATAATTAAATAATTATGTATAAGTTAATCATAGATGAAAGAGGCAAGAAATACCTAACTTCTAAGAACGTACTACAAACAGATTTAGGTAAGGTTTACGTTAAGGATAAAGAATTTGGTGATATAGTTTTTAGTTCCACGGGAAAGAAGTTTTATATATTGAAACCGAGAATTTCAGATATATGTGAGAAAATGGAAAGAAAAACAAGTATAATACTCAGAAAGGACATAGGATATGTTCTCGCTTATACAGGTATAGGAAGTGGAGATGTTGTAGTTGATGCAGGAACAGGGTCTGGAAGTGCTGCGATATATTTTGCAAACGTTGTAAAACCTAAAGGAAGGGTTTATACTTACGAAATAAGAGAGGATTTTGCAAAAATAGCGGAAAAAAACTTTGAAATAGCAAATTTAAAAGATTATATAACACTTAAACTTAAAAATATCTATTATGGAATTGATGAGGAAGATGTTGATCTCGTATTCTTTGATTTACCTGAACCATGGGTTGCGATACCTCATGCTTATAAAGCTTTAAAGGTAGGAGGTTTTATAGCTGTATATACACCATATATTGAACAAGTAAAAAAAACAGTCGTTGCACTTGAAAAGTATGGATTTAAAATGATTAAAACCTATGAAATTATAGAGAGAGAAATTGAAGTTAAAAAAGAAGGTATAAGACCAAAAACAAAGGGACTATTACATACCGCTTATATTACCTTTGCTAGAAGATTAACAAAAATGTAAGCTATTCCTATCGTTTAAATAAAATAAAAAAGAAAAATTGTTCAGAATACAGGTTTAACTTTATACATTTTAATACCGTTTTGTTTCAATAGTTTGATAGCTTTGACGCCATCTTCTGGTACTACATGAATTGTAGCATGATATGGTGGAACAGACATTACTGTACAATACATTATTCTTATACCATTTTTCTCAAGAATTTCTCTAGCTTTATGATAATCACCGTTCATGTAATCAACTCTAATAGGTATGCTTACGATAACGCCACCGGGTACTGATCTAACTATTTTCCCTTCTTTTTCTTTTTTCTCCAATTCTTCGATATCTTTATCGGTTAATTCCTCAACATATGGTCCAGGATATAGTTCGACCATGTGATCACCTAAATTAATATTTTTTTATTATATTATTTAAATCTTTCGTTTGTGATAAAATTTAAAATATAACAAATAATTGTTATAAAATTTTCAGAAGTATTGAGTAAAAACGTATTTATCAACCTTACCTAGTAGGATATAGAATTCATTTGGGTTTAATATTATAAAATCTTTAAATTTTTCGCTATCATCTATTATTCTTGGACAAGCTGTGTTTATGTAAAAATCTAGATTCAATCCTGTTAATTTATCCGGTGTTACTTCATCCATAACAAGCATATATGGTTTGGAACCAATTTCTTCTATACTTTTTTTTAATTGAATTGCTGTACCTATTCTTTTTTGACCTAACTTTGTAGATATAATTATTCCGATATTTTTCATATCCGTAGCTAACGCTCTCGAAATCTCTATATATCGTCTTTTTAAGTATTTCTCTTTTTTCTCTTTAAGATTTAAAAATTTATTTAGTATAGGGTCATAGGAGTACACGTCCTTTTCCACAGCTAAACTTAATCCAATTGGATGAAAGAATCCAGTGCCAAAAAATAAAAAGCAATCAACATATTTTTCAATTTTTATAGCTGGTTCAAAATAACATCCAAAGATTTGTCCAGGAAATTTTGAGTACTTCCCTTTTTCAACATATACTTTTTTTCCATATCTTTCCAGTAAATTTTTAAGTCTCATAATATAATTCCCAAACTGTGCTGTAGTTACAATACCGATATTTTTAGGCAGAATATTTAAATTTCTTAACAAGTTTTCCAAGGATTTAACTTCCTGAAAATAATCGATATAATAAACATCTTTAACATCAAATATTTTAGTATGAGCTATATGAAAGGTTGCATCGAATTCTTTTTTAACATCACATGCTCCATAACACGAATCAAGAGAAAAGAAAACATCTATTCCTTCTATAACTTCTAAAAACTCTTTTATATAAACTCTTAAACCTTCAGGCATCTGTATCAATATTTTTTTATATCCTTTTCTTTTACATATCTCTTTAATCTTACATGCTACATCTCTTATCATATGAAATTTTAAGTTTGTTTCACTTTATAACATAACTTTAGTCTGTTAGAAAATTTATACAGCTGGTAAATAACCCTACTAATATCTTAAAAGTCTAATTCTAAAAGGAAGAAAAATTTTAAATTACGTTTAAATTCTCCGCCTTAAAAGACAAAAGAAATGCTTATATATCAGTCAAAAAGCATCTTGCATATTCTGCATAAGTAAGAGCAACTCATCCTTGTTAACTTTTAACAATCTTTTTTCTTCTTAATATGAGAACTAATGCCGATAGAAATATTGAAAGAATACCTACATATCGGAAGTTTACTTTTTTATACATATTATCATAAACGGTCAGATTTACTTTTGAATCATTATTAAATAAGTATAAAAGAATATTTTCTTTTGGATAGATTGTTTTTCTGAAGACGTTAGCTTTTTCGTAATAAAGAACTTCCATATTTTTACCAAGCAAGTATATCTGTAAATCATCTGTTGATTTTAAGTATATCTCATGACCTACGTTTCTTTCAAGTTTATATATATAAAATCCACCTTTTTCAAGTTCTACGGAATGTTTGTATTCTCCAACATTTATATTAACGGTTAGGAATAACATTACAATACCAAAAAATATAAGAAAGACCTCTAGCTTAATATTATCACCTCCTCAATTAATGAAGGTATATAGAAGCCAAACGACGCAGATACTCCGTACTC
>JALTZH010000066.1 GCA_027051265.1 archaeon
CTATTCTTTTGCCCTCCTCAGGGTAAAAGTAAAAATAGCCCTCAGGAAGATCTTTCTCGTCTACGGTTGACATGTGAGAGCCGTCACAGAAGGGCCAATTTTTGGTGCGGCCACACATGCACACCCACACTTTTGTGCCATTAATCTCCATCTCTTGTGGGCCTTGCTCCTCTCTTTTAATAAGTCTTCTGGCCATTTCCTTGACAACTTCTTTAAGTTTTAAGTTTCTCTTCTAATAATAAATATAAAGTTCTACTCTGAAAGGTATGAGATTCGCTTTCATAGCATATTCTCTCAAATTCTTATTATCGAGATAATATAGGAGATACGTTCCCTTTAAATTAGCTTCAGGAAAATCCTCAAGAAAAAGTTTTCTCAGCTTTAGTGCTTCGTTTATTGCCTTTCTATCTAAATTCTTCCTGACATGTATAAGAAAAACATCGTTCCTCTTAAAAATTTCAGAATATTTTTTAAGAAATGTTTGATCTATTTCGTAATCGATATTGTTAAAATCCTCAAATCTTTTTGGACAACTATAACCAGTGCCAGGAATTAATAAAACATTAACGTAACACAGCATGGATTTTATTATCTTACCGTATTTTTTTAAACATGATTTAATACCAACAGGAAATAGAGGTAAGCATCCTCCTTGTTTAACATTCTCTTCGAGAAATATTAGTAAGATTTCCTTTTCATCGTCATTCATAAATATACTTAAAACATTTTAGAATATTAAATAATATATTTATAAAATTTAAATTTTTTAAGCTAATAGTTTACTTTACCTTACCTTTTCAACGTATAATGTTAAATTTTTAATATCTACAACTCTTACTCTCTCACCCTTTTTAATATGATCTCCTTTAGCTGAAATTGCCTTCCATATCTCACCATCGATTCTAACAAGCCCTTCAGGTTTTAAATCCTCTATAACTATACCCATCTTACCTACGATTGCTTCTTTTCCAGTCGCAACTTTTTTCTTCCTAACTCTTATTACTAGAAACAATATTAGTAAGAAAAAGCCAACGGTAAAGAAAATAACAGCATAGATTACATCATATGGTATATATAAATATGGTTCCTTTTTTATATCAAACAGTATTAAACTTCCTAGTATGAGTGATATCGATGCACCTATAGTTAATAAACCGTGAGTTGGTGTAAATATTTCAGCTAAGAACAAAATCAACGATAACAGTATCAATCCTATTCCTATAACATTTGCGTTCAGTAAACTTAAACCATATAGTGCAAGAAGAATACTTATTCCTCCAACTACTCCGGGAAGTATTGCTCCAGGATTTGCCAGTTCGAAAATTATTCCATATAAACCAATTATGAACAATATATACGCAATGGATGGTTCTGAAATCAGCTTTAAAAATCTCTCCTTAAAGTTCATCTTTCTTATTTCTATATCTTTACCCTTTAACTTTAATATTAAAACCTTATCGTTCACTTTAACTTCGTATCCTTCTAACTTATCAAATAATTCTTTCAAATCATTTGCTACCAAATCTATAACGTTATAATTCAACGCTTCTTTTTCAGTAAATGAAATTCCTTCCCTAACAAATCTTACAATGGCACTGGAGTTTCTTCCACGTTTTTCTGCAATAGACTTTATAAAGCTTTCAGCATACAAAATTACTTTCTTCGGAACTTTTTCTCCCTGTAATCCAATAGGTGTCGCAGATCCAATAGTTGTTCCTGGTGCCATAGCTGCTACATGACTTGCAACAACTATAAAACTACCAGCCGATCCTGCTTTTGCACCCGAAGGATATACGAACGTTATTATAGGAATTTCTGAATTCATAATTTCTTTTACAATATCTTCCATCGATTTCATCAAACCTCCCGGAGTATCCATCACTATGATTACAGCCTCAGCATTCTCCAAATTCGCTTCCCTTATATTCCTCGTAACATAATCGGCCATTGCCTGATTTATTGTTCCAGAAATTTCTAGTATATATATTTTTTCAGCTAGAGAAGTTACCAAGAGAAATTCAAACACAAAGATAACCAATACAAACAATTTAAATTTATTTTTTTCCATAGAAGATTTTAAATTCAAAATATTTTAAACTTTTATATTAATGTATATAGCAACTCAGCGAATAAAGAAACTCTAACTACAATATAGGGGAAGATATAATATGAGGAAGACGATAATAACACACGCCGATTCGGATGGTATAATTTCCGCTAGTTTAATACTAAAACAATTAAATCCCGAATATAACCATTACGTATACTTCGCATCACCAAACAGTTTAAGAGATTCCATATGTTATTCGATAATGAAAAAGAAACTCTCAGAACTATATGTTCTCGACCTTTCAGCAAATAGAGAAAGTTTAATAGCAAGTGCAATATATCCAAAAGCTTATTGGATAGATCATCATATCTGGAATTTTAATTTTGAGATACCTAAAAACGTTGTAATCGTCGTGGATGAGAATGCGGAATCAACAGCGAAGGTGATATCGAAACATTTTGGTATAAGTAGTAATTTGGTGGAAATTGCTAATCAAATTGATAGAAACAATGTAAGAGATGAGGATGCGGAGTTTTTCAGAAACCTTGTTGGAGGGTTAAGAACGTTTTATAAAGACATGCTATCCGAACGATTGAGAAAACTCGTTTTTGATCTCGCAACCAAAAGTTTTGAGGAAATTAAGAACAACGATGAGAATAGAAAAATTGTCGAAGAATACGTCAATTTTCTAAAAAAACTCGATGAAGAAATAGAAAAGAACCTGAAGATTGTTGAAATAAATAACAAACGTATAGCCATATATCAATCGTTAAACGACTTTCCAGTATATTATTTGACGAATAAATTGAAGACACATGAGAAGGCACCATTTAATTATATAATAGTAATGATGTATAAAAGATATAGTAATAGACTTGTAACAAAAGTGGAGTTTAGAACACATACAAATGAGAACGTTTTAGATATGGCAAAATTTTTCGGAGGAGGTGGGCATAGGGTTGCTAGTGGTGCAACGATTGAAGGTTATATAAGTGATGAGCAACTGCTTGAAAAGATTCAGAATTTCATAGCATGAAAGTCAGTATAAGTTGTGATCCGCTTATATTTACGTTTCTGGATTTAATAAAAAAATACGAAATCGATAAAAAGCATGGATTGGAACTTGATGTCTATCAAGTGGTTTCACCAAATCTCCAAAGAGAAATTATAAAGATGGATGCGATCCCTTGTCATTATACTCGAACATTTTATGCAGTTAAATCAATAATAGATGAGGAAAGAGATTTAACGATACTAGATGCTGTTGAAGATATTACACCAGGATTATTACTAAGAAAAGATTTGATACTGGATAAGGATGAAAAGTACAAAATCTCAGGTTGTGAGGAAGCAATAGTTCCTATTCTAATATATATGAAAAATAATAATTATAATGTTGAATATAAATTTTTACCAATCGCCTCGTTTAAAGAATTTTTGGAAAAAAAGATATTACACGGTATCGCAATATCAAAATCGTTTGCATTAACTGCATCGTTGAGAGAGTTAGGTCATAGATTTATAATAGAGCCTGAAGATGTTGCTAAAGAGCTTGAAATCACATTAACAACGTTTATCGTTTCAAAAAGAAATCTTGCTCCTAATCTTGTTGAAAAATTTAGGAAGATAAAAGCAACGATTATAGACGTTTGGAAAAACGATAGAGAGAAGATTGTTAACTATTTCCTAATCGATAGAGATATGACTAAAGAGGTAGCCAATTATCTATATGAAAACGTTAAATTCTACGAGAAGCCTTTGGATGAAAAGTTTTTAAAGTCGTTTGAAAACTATTTAGAAATGTTAAAGGATTATAACTTTATAAATAGAAACGTTAAGGATGTTGATTTTGAAAAGGTATTCTATTTGAAATGAGAAAACGTGAGATTAAGAAAATAGCTTTAGAGAGAATAAGAATTTTGTTAAACAGAGCAAAAATCGATAAAAAAAGAAGTACTAGATATGTTGAACTCGCTAGAAGAATTGCTGAAAAATGCAGAGTTAAAATTCCTAAGGAGTTTAAGATAAGAATTTGCAGAAAATGTAATACCTTCTTAATACCTGGTTTTAACTGTAGGGTTAGAATAAAAAAATCGAGAGTTATAATTACTTGCTTAAATTGTGGCAAAATTAAAAGATACCCCCTCGTTAGAGAAATAAAGTTACGAAGACTTCTAAGTAAAAATATTTTGAAACTTAAAAGAGAGTTAAAATTTGATGTTAAAAAAATCTCTAAAGATTACTACGAGATAGCTTTAGATAAATTAAAAATAAAGATTATTCTAAAAGCATCAAAAAATCGTATACACATCTCTACTGAAATATTTGATGAGGATGAGCTTTTATCTTTCGTAAATTTCTTAGAAAAATATATAGATACTTTTCATGTAATAACTTTATTCGAGATTAGATTGGAAAAATCTCTTCAAGAAAAGTTTAAAAATTGTTTAAATAAATTGAAAATTGAAAACTTTCAGGAAAGGTGCGATGATAAAATTATAATTTACAAGTTTCAG
>JALTZH010000067.1 GCA_027051265.1 archaeon
ATTAATATCCTATACCGCATTTATTAACATGTTGTGATAAAAATGATAAAAAAGTACCTAAAATTTACGAAATTTTACGAATATATATGTAATAAATTTGTAACACATCAATGAATAATTTAAAATTTTATGTATTTCTAGAAATCGATATTTTAAAAATTATAAAAATTAAAAGTTAAATAATTATCAAGGATAATTATTTAATTCCAACTTTAAATATCCATTTACAGGTTGTTATATCCGATGGATTATCACACGTAAAATTCGCATATACCGTATAGTTTTTAGGTTCAGTCAGTTCTGCTTTTCCACCATGAGTATGACAAGCAATACATGCTTCGTTTGCCCCTGACATTGTATTAAACGTTTCATTAGCAGCTATGAAGAAAGGTCTATGTGCTTCAACAACTTCATTAAACTCTGATGAAACACCACCATGACATGCTAGACATTCAACTAATGCAGCAGCATGAAACTCATAGTTTTGAATATCAGGTATTGCTACATGACATCCTCTACATCCTTGTTGTATATGACCTATAATTTCGGATTGTTGAAGTTCCTGAGCAACATCGGCGTGGCATTTAGTACATTGAACGTTTTGAGGAGCTATGAAATAGTGTTGTCCTTGAAACTTTGCTAATATGTTTGGCATAACTGTTATGCTTAAAATTATTATACCGAAAATTAATACAACCTTATGATACATCATTACCACTGTAATTTATAAAAAAATTAACGTGCTAAAATTATTATATTATAAAAGAATTATTTGTAGATTAATAGTTTTTTAATTGATATTTATGAATGTTTTCTTACTGTTTAGTGGTGGAAAAGATAGTTCATTAGCAGGATTAATCCTTAAAAAATTAGGTTATAATATAATCGCGGTTAATGTATCGTTTGGAGTTTATCCCTTCTATAAATACGCAAAGCATGTTGCTGATCTTTTAGGATACGAGTTTATGATTTTAGAGATGAATAAAGAACTGTTGGAAAAAATTATTGAAACGATAATAAAAACGGGAAAAGTTTCAAAGGCTCTGAATCTTTTACATAAACTCTCTATAGAAGAAGTGATAAAAAGATATGATGCAAAAATAATTGCTGATGGAATAAGAAGAGATGATAAAGTTCCAAACTTATCTATATCAGAGATTAGAAGTATAGAAGATAGGTACAACGTTGAAATAGTCTCTCCACTCAAAGGACTCGGTTATAAAACGTTAAGAAGTCTAGTTAATCGTTACTTTATAGTTGAGGAAGATTATAGTGATAGGATAAAAAAGTCTGACTATGAAGCGGAAATAAGATATTATATGAAACTTAAAGGTATTGATATTTATAGATACTTTCCTCGTAATCATAAACAATCGAGAGTTGTTGGATTAAAAAATCAGTCGAGAGGTGGTTCATCATTTTTCAGATGATTAGATATTCATCATTAAAAAATAAAAAATAAATTAATGTGTGGAATGCTTTTCTTCTTTGAATTCAAACGCTGGTAATATTTTGTTGAAGATTATTAAGAAGATAAATGGTAGCAAGAGTAAGAAAGCAACTGCAGTAACCGATTCTTTTAGTATAAGTATATTTGTCGAAAATATTGGATAATCGTATACCATATATCCGTAAAGTGACTTGGAGAAAGATTGTCCACCAACTACTACGTTCCATCTCATACTTAGTACACCAATCAATACTAGAATTGATGCAAAGAATGCTCTTCTAACGGTTAAACCTGGTAATGATAGTATTATAGCTGGTATAACTAATCCTATAAGAAATTGTACTCCAAATATTGTGAAAGCAAAGCTTCCAAATACTATATTTTTTAGTACAACCCAGTCTTCCGTTTGTTTATAGGCATGGTTTAATATTTCAAGCATTTCAAGAGCGAAGTCGAGTAGTATGAATAACACCAAATAATAGGACATTGTCTTCAATGCTACCATATCAATATCTCGCTTCATTATTTTCATCGCAATTATATAGCTAAATATCGTTAACGCAATACCCGATACTACTGCAGATACGAGAAATATTACTGGCATCATTGGTGTATTCCATAGTGGATTTGCTTTAACCGATCCAAATATAAAACCTACATATCCATGTAAAAAACATGCTGCAGGTATTCCTATCGCTGAAAGAAATTTACCAACCTTTTCATCCAATTTTAACGCTTCTTCATCGATTCTGTAATATCCAAGAGTTAAAGCTTTATATATGTAGTATTTGATTCTGTTGAAAAATCCTCTCTTTTCTTTATATTCCATTGCCATTCTAACGATATCTGCTCTATATACAAACCATATTTCAAGACATAGGATTATGAAATACGTTAACCATACGTAACCAAACATTGCCATTGCTGAACTAGTGTTTGGTGTCCAATATATGTTAAAAGCTCTCTCCGGATGTTGCAGATGTAATAATAAAGGCATCGGTGCAACTAATAGAAATGCTAAAGAGAGTAGCAATGCAAATCTTGATACAGGTTTTAATGCCTCTTTTTTGAATAAGTGGTATAACGAGGATACGACGAAAGCACCTGCTACTAAACCAGTTATGTAAGGATATACAACTATTAAAACTGACCAATAGATATATTCATTAGGATATGTATACAGTTGCTTAATAGTCCAATCGAAACCATGAACCTCAACCATTTATCTAACCTCCTTACTCATACCTATATAAAAGACCTGCGGCTCATTACCAGTTTCAGGTTTTAATACGTTGACTTTTTCGTTTTTCAATATCTTATAAACCTCATCGTTTGGATTCATTTTATCACCGAATATTCTAGCTCGTGTCGGACAAACGGTTACACATGCTGGTTTTAAACCCTTCTTTATACGATGATAACAGAATGTACACTTATCAGCTGTCTTAACAACTGGATGGAAAAATCTTGCACCATATGGACATGCTTGAATGCAGTAACCACATCCTATACACCATTTTCTATCTACTAGAACAACACCATCTTCCGTTTTATAAGTTGCTCCAACTGGACATACTTGAACACAGCTTGGATTCTCACATTGATTGCATAATTTAGGAACAAAGAACGTTTTGATAACATCTTCCTTTTTGATTTCTTTTCCTATTGGATTCTTTTTATAAGCATCTATTCCTCCCTTTATAGAATCTACATACACTTTATGATCTTTCGTAACTATGTATCTTTCAACCCATGTTCTGTAAACTTCTGCATCAAGTGGAACTTCGTTTTCCAACTTACATGCAATGACACAGCTACCACAACCTATACATTTATTTATATCTACAACCATGATATATCTTTTCTTCTTTTTTTCCTCTTTTGCAAACACTTTATCGATTTTACTTTTTATAAAAAATGCAACCGAAACAACAGATAACATTTTTATGAAACGTCTACGTGAGACTTTCAAATCATTTCACCTCGTTCAAAATATCTTTAAGCGTTTCTCTCGAAATATCCTTTATCATGAAACTACCAGGATGTTTATCACTTAGAATGAAGTCTAATGTACCATCAAATCCTCTTATCTTTAAAGAATTTCTCAGTTTACTTATCGTATCCGAATGACAAACGTTACATCTATTTTCTATTATTTTAGTAGTTCCTGTCTTTTTTTCGATTCTTTTTTCTTCAACTTTTCTTTCTGAAAGTTCTTCTATAATTTTCTTCATTTCTTCTTTCTCAATTGTTGAAACAACAGAATATCCGGGGTGTCTTACACTGTATAGGAAATCCAAAATTGACTCTGAATCTTTTTCTTTCGCTAACGCTTGTAATCTATATATTGTTCCAACATGACATGGATTACATTTATTTGTTATCAAGGATATGTTAGTTTTATATTTATTGATGAGCAACGGTTTTATTGGATTATGAGGATTATGGCATGTTGTACACTTACCCTTTGGTGCATGTTGTTCAGATATAACTTGTTTTATGAATTTTGGTCTAGATTCCAACTTTTCATGACATCTTAAACATAGTTCTCTGGAATCTTTTGACATCTTATATTTCGATGGATTTGATAAATGTAGTCTACCTGGATATCTTTCAACATTTCCTACTAATGCATGACAGGTTTCACAACTTATTCCAGCGTGTATTCCTTCATTCCATTCTTTAAACTGTTTTGTATGACATGTTGCACATGTTTCTTTATATTCACCTACCAATTTAGGTTCCAATTGTTCCCATTCTTTTATATTACTATATCTAAAGTGACCTGCTACACCAAAATCTTCAGGCACTACAATTTCTCGTATTATTGAAACAAAGATAAACAACACTATTATCACTAAAATTACACGGTGCACTTGATTCAGCATATTTATCACAATAAATTATCAATAATTGATGATTTGAAATTTTTTTAATATTAGATAAATCAGAGAGCTGGGTTTTCATCACATTTCAGAAGTCAGTTTTTTCATCATAGAAAACAAATTTTTTATGTCAATTATAAACCTAACAATAAATCTTAAGTTAACGTTGATTAAGATAATATTAGAACAAATT